>NZ_JAUBQR010000444.1:0-1368 GCF_036701385.1 Microcoleus sp. Pol12B4
CAGGCAAAACGCGCTTTAGCCAATGTTGAAACTATTATTTACCTTGCAACTAAACCGAACTTAGGACATTTTAGCGGATTGGCAAAACACAATACAATCGTGATTTCTGTACTGAATCGCTTTGAAAATCCCCATAAAACCACGGTGGAATCGGGGAATAATTTTGTGCGTTTAAATGATGAGGGTGAAACTCACCTCAAAAATTCTGATTTGATTCCTGAAGTGCATTTTTTGACAGAATTGGCCAGCAGAATTCACGGCGATTTTCCGGTTGATTGGCGCAGACTTCAAGACACAAAATATGTTCGGCAATTGATTGCTAAAACCATTCCTGGCTATGAAAAAATAGCGACAATTGATGAAACTAAAGAGGAATTTACCATCAGCGGTCGCATTTTTACAGAACCTAAATTTCCTACAGAGTCTGGGAAAGCGAAGATGTTTGTCACGCCTTTACCTAAGCTGAAATTACCGGAAGCGAAAGAGTTTGGAGTATCGGAATCAACACAGGGTATTGTTGTGGCTTTGATGACGGGACGCAGCTATTCTCAGCACAATACTGTGGTTTATAAGATTGATGACAAATACCGGGGAATGCCGCACCGCAACTGCATTTTGATGAATCGTACGGATGCAGAAAGCACGGGTTTTCAAGAACATCAGCGCGTGACGGTGCAGGGAAATGTGGGGAAAATGGAAAATGTCGAGGTGATTTACGGAGCGGTTCGTGAGGGTGCTGCTTTGATGTTTTATCCTGAAGTTAATGTGATTTTTAGCCCGGCAATAGAAAAGCGATCTGGTACGCCTGCTTACAAGCGCGTACCTGCTTTTGTTTATGCGTAATTTCGCCCACGGATGTAACGGATGTAACGGATGTTATGATTGGCTCTACCTTACTTCTTCTTCCTTCTTTCTTCTATAACTCACATTTTGGATGATTTTTAAGAACAGGCAAGATGCCTGTTCCACAAGGAGTTAATTTTTTGTGTGACAGGTATCTTGTCTGCCCATATGCCAGTCTTAATTAACGCTTAATTTGCCAAGTTCTACCGCGCCAAGTCCACCCCCAACCTGTTTCGGTTTTAATCGCCGAACCGATCGCAATCGCCGCCACTAACCCACCTGCGAAACCTCACAACCACCAGTATTTCGTAGGACATTCAGCAATCTCGGCACCCAAGCGGCGCAAAGTGTAATGCTGCAAAATTACGATTACGGATAAACAGATAGTTAACCAGGTAATTGGTTGGGTGGTCGCGGCTGACCTGCTAATATTTTAAGCCGGGGGTCATTGAGATGCTGTTGCAGGGTTTGCCCGATCGCCTTGGTGTCGTCTGTCGAGCGATCGTCTACAATTAAAACTTCTAA
>NZ_JAUBQR010000316.1:0-5386 GCF_036701385.1 Microcoleus sp. Pol12B4
GAGAGAATACGCTTTCATTAGGTTTGACTACAACAATGATATTTTGTTGTACCTCATTACAGCGGAATCCGCTGTAATGATCTATCAAAACCTCTTATAGTGTGTGTAATAACCAGACATTTTCTCCAGTATTTCATAAGAAAGGTTTGTGATTTAGTTTAATCTAATCCTAAGCGTGATATAATTAAGAGTTGTCCTTATGAGGTCCAGACGTTGCGATGCTAAAATTAGTAGTGAATATTACAGTTGCTATTATACAAACTCTGTCAACATACGTCTGCTGTAGCGTCTACCACATTTTAACTGAATTATGACTGACTCAATTCGCTTCCTCATGTGTGCTCCTGACCACTACGATGTGGATTACGTGATTAATCCGTGGATGGAGGGCAACGTACACAAATCATCGCGCGATCGCGCCGTCGAACAGTGGGAAAAACTCTACCACGTCCTCAAAGAAAACGCTGTGGTAGACCTCGTACCGCCCGCAAAAGGCTGGCCCGATATGGTTTTTACCGCCAACGCAGGCTTACTTTTAGGCAATACCTTCGTCCTCAGCCGTTTCTATCACAAAGAACGCCAAGGCGAAGAACCCTATTTCAAAGCATGGTTTGAAAGCAAAGGTTTCACCGTGCATGAACTGCCGAAAGACTTGCCATTTGAGGGTGCTGGTGATGCTTTGCTCGATCGCGAAGGACGCTGGTTGTGGGCCGGATACGGCTTCCGTTCCGAACTCGACTCGCACCCGTTACTAGCAAAATGGCTCAACATAGAAGTGCTCTCGCTGCGTTTAGTTGACGAACGTTTCTATCACCTAGACACCTGTTTTTGTCCTCTGACAGGTGGCTATTTGCTCTACTATCCAGCAGCATTTGACTCGTACTCCAACCGCTTAATTGAAATGCGAGTGGCGCCGGAAAAACGCATTGCCATTGAAGAAGCCGATGCCGCCAATTTTGCCTGCAATGCCGTCAATATTGACAAAGTTGTGGTAATGAACAAGGTTAGCGAAGCTTTGAAAACGCGCATTACTCAGGCTGGTTTTCAAGTAATTGAAACGCCGATGACCGAATTTCTGAAAGCGGGCGGCGCCTGTAAGTGTTTGACGCTGCGGGTAACGGAACCGGTGCAAGAAGATCGATCGGCAAATGTGATGGTAGAAAGCCGCACAATTCGCATGGAAGGTCACTTGCTCGATGCTGGTTTAATCAGTCGCGCGTTAGACTTAATTATCGAAAACGGCGGCAGTTTCCAAGTGCTCAATTTCAATTTAGGAGAACAGCGACAAAGCACATCCAGTGCAGACGTTAAAGTTTCGGCTCCTTCCCACGATGTGATGGAAGAAATCATGGGACTTCTGATTGACTTGGGTGCAGTGCCCCCGCCGCAAGAGATTTGCGACGCTATTTTAGAACCTGTAGTGCAAGATGGCGTTGGCCCGGACGACTTTTATGTGAGTACGATTTATCCCACAGAAGTGCGGGTAAATAACCAGTGGGTGAAAGTGCAAAATCAGCGAATGGATGGGGCAGTTGCTATTACTGAAACTGTCGATGGTCCAGTCGCTAAATGCAAATTACTGCGAGATTTAAAAGTAGGAGAAAAAGTCGTTGTAGATGTAGTAGGTATCCGCACCATCCGCAAAACCGAATCGCGGGAACAGCGCAATTCTCAAGAGTTCAGTTTTATGTCCGGCAGCGTTTCTAGCGAGCGCCGCGTAGAATTGGTGGTGGAACAAGTAGCGTGGGAATTGCGCCAAATTCGCGATCGAGGTGGCAAAGTTGTAGTTACGGCGGGGCCTGTTGTTATCCACACTGGCGGTGGCGAACATTTAGCGCATTTGATTCGCGAAGGTTACGTACAAGCGCTGTTAGGCGGAAATGCGATCGCGGTTCATGACATGGAACAATCGAATATGGGAACCTCTTTAGGGGTTGACATGAAACGCGGTGTGGCTGTGCGCGGCGGACACCGCCATCACTTGAAAATAATTAACAGTGTGCGACGTTACGGGAGTATTGCAAAAGCTGTTGAAGCCGGGCTGGTTACTAACGGTGTCATGTACGAATGCGTGAAGCATAATATCCCCTTTTCCCTAGCAGGTTCTATCCGCGATGACGGCCCGCTTCCTGACACGCAAATGGATTTAGTTAAAGCTCAAGAAGAATATACTGAGCTGTTAGGAGGTGCGGATATGGTGTTAATGCTCTCGTCTATGCTGCACTCAATTGGTGTGGGAAATATGACGCCGGCGGGTGTGAAGATGGTCTGTGTGGACATTAATCCGGCGGTGGTAACGAAATTGAGCGATCGGGGTTCGATCGAGTCTATTGGAGTTGTTACCGATGTGGGATTGTTCCTGAGTTTGTTGGTGAATCAATTGGATAAATTGACCAGTCGCCATCATGTAACTCAATCTGTTTAGATCTAGCGCGAAATCTGCGGTTGAAACCGCGTCTGTACAAACGAAGTCTGCCTTTTCGGACTGAAGAATAAAGCGCGTAAGGTGCGCACCGCGCACCTTACGAAATCGTTATAAATATTGAGGGCAAAAGCAATGGTACAGGAATTAATAGACCTGAAAAATTGTATTTTGGAAGGCAGGAATGAAGATGCTCTAGCAATTGTAGATGAGTTAGAGGGCATGAGCAAACAAGCAACTCTGCGGAATATTGGGTCTTTTTTACTGATTCTGCTAATTCACCTAATTGAAAACCAAGTTGAACAGCGTTTGACAAATTCTTGGGCTGCTTCTATTGCTAATTCGGTTCGAGGTATTAAAAAGCTCAATCTCAAAGATAATAAAACATCTTACTACATCAACTCTGCCGAGTGGGAATCTTTTATACAAGATGAACTAGAAGCCGCAATTCGTGAGGCTAGCAGGAAAGTGTTGGAAGGAAAGTTAAGCCGCGCTCAACTCAATCATAGAGTGGACAGAGAGCAAATTATGGCGATCGCAACAGGGCTACTGTCTCTGACATACACTTATTCTCCAGGTGAATTCGAGGATGCGATCGACGAATATTTGTCGCATTTACCTGGGGGTGAAAATTGGAATGTATAGAGCCAAAAATAGAAAAATTCATTGCTGTATAATACTGAGGGTAATAAACCATGTGTGCGATCGCACCTATCGAAAGCTATTCGTAAATCAGAGCCTGGCTGGGGCGGGTTGACTGCCTCGAACTGGCTTTTTTACCGATTTGGTCAATTCGCCCCTACATCCGCTGCAGCGCCTGATATTCCAATAAAAAACCTCAGACCCGCAAGTCTGAGGACCGGAGTTCCTGAAAATCGTCACTTCTTACTATTGTCGCCAACACACAGCACAACATACAAGAGGGGCGCAACCCAGCACGACAGCTTTTGGCAGACAGAAATTGCTTCCTGACTCGCAACGCGAAAGCAATTTTTACTTCAACACTTCACGAAAGCAAAACAATTCTTCCCGCCATTTTCAGATCTGGGTTGATAATTTTGCTTTAGGAAGGGAGCCTATCCTCGATCGCAATATAAGGAGCACCGTGAGTCCCCGTATATATTTGAGTCGGGCGGTAAATGCGGTTTGCCTCTAGCTGTTCCTTCCAGTGTGCCAACCAGCCGGCAACGCGGGCGATCGCAAATACGGGCGTAAACAAGTCTGTAGGAATTCCCATTTTGCGGTAAACCAAACCCGAATAGAAATCTACATTTGCATAAATTCCCTTGTGAGCTAGTTTTTCCTCAACCACTTCTTCTAACTTGACAGCAATGTCGTAATAATTATCGCGGCCGAAGTTGTCAAATAACTGTTCTGCTAACCCTTGGAGAATAGTTGCTCTCGGATCTTTCACCTTGTACACGCGGTGGCCGAACCCCATGATTTTCTCCTTGTTTTCAACGCACTTCTCGACAAAAGGCCGCACGTTTTCTACCGAACCAATTTGCTGCAACATATCAATCACTTCTTCATTAGCTCCCCCGTGCAGTGGCCCCGCCAAAGTGCCAACTGCCGAAGCAATCACCCCGTAAGGATCTGTCAGCGTCGAAGCTGTTACCATTGCCGAAAATGTAGAGGCATTAATTGTATGTTCGGCGTGGAGAGTCAAGCAAACGTCAAAAATAGTAGCCAACAGTGGATCTGGTTCTCGCTCGTTGAGCATATACAGAAAGTTAGCCGAGTAGTTCAAGTCATCCCTCGGCCGTACTGGGTCATCACCCCGCCGCATTTGCTGGAACGCCGCCACCATAGTCGGAATTTTCGCTAGCAGCCGCACGACAGCTTCTCGAATGTATCCCTGGTTGGGGAGAGCTCTGCGGGAGTAGAATAAGCCCAGAGCGGCCGCTGAAGCTTGCAGGGCGTCCATGGGATGTCCTCTTTCAGGAAAGCATTTCATCATGTCCCGGATGCGATATTTGATCCGGCGGTGATAGCGAATTTCATGCTCGAAAGCTTCGAGTTCTTCCTTTGTCGGAAGTACCCCCCAGATTAATAAATATGAAGTTTCGAGAAAGGAACTTTTCAGTGCCAGTTCCTCGATGCTAATCCCGCGATATTCCAGCAACCCTTTTTGTCCATCGACGTAGCTAATGCTGGACAAGGTGGCGGGAACACCTTCTAAACCTGGTTTGAATTCGCCGACGACCATTGCGATACCGTTTTGTGTGAGTTCAATACTACTAAAAGTACATTACCAGAAACCAAGATAGTGTCACAGTCTTGACAAAGAATCATTTAATCGGGGTTCAGAAACCGGGTTTTTCAACAGATAGTCCGATCGCACCGCTGCGTATTGTCGCCCCTCAAACCCGGTTTTGCGGTCCCAGAATGCGGGTTTAAGAGGGCTGGCGCGTCCTGTTAATGTCGGGGCGCTTCGTTGTTTCTAGTGCAGCAAAAACTTGGGCGCAGTTAGCCAAAACATTTGGCTGCGGCCCACTGGGGAGCCGGTCTCCGGGAGAATTAAGCCGATGATACCTGCTTTTTTGAGAATCAGGGCATCTTGCGATCGAGCCCAAAGCAAAGTTTCGGCCCAGTGGCCTAAGTCTGGTTGGTGGCCCACCAGGGCCAAGCTGCGGCTACCTATTTCCTGCCACTGTTTGTACCACTCCAGCCAGTTCCCGATGTCTCCTGAAGGTGCGAGAGTGGCGGATTCTTCTATTTGGGAACTCAAACCGACTGTTTGCAGGATTTGGGCGGTTTGCTGGGCCCGCAGTAGAGGACTGGTGAGAATCAGGTCAAACTGAATTTCGAGTTCGTACAGCCGTTGGGCAATTTTCCTGGTTTTACGATCGCCCTCTTTAGTCAGCGGGCGTTCTGAGTCTGTATCATAAGTAGTCAAACAAAATTAATTACACAAAAAACTAATATGATATAATAAAAAATATCAAGGTGTGTTCAAAGAGG
>NZ_JAUBQR010000008.1:0-61025 GCF_036701385.1 Microcoleus sp. Pol12B4
ACGTTGAAAACCAAATACAGCAAGGCTTCTGGAACGGGCGGCCGGAAAATGCCTAAAACCCTATCAGGGATTGAAACGTTATGTGACCAGCGGGGAAAGGGTACGTTACATCCTGCCGGAAAATGCCTAAAACCCTATCAGGGATTGAAACTGCTGTGACAGCGGCGGCAGCATCAAAATAGCTCTCAAGCCGGAAAATGCCTAAAACCCTATCAGGGATTGAAACTTCGCCACTTGGCTACAGTACGGGGCGATCGACGCTGCGCCGGAAAATGCCTAAAACCCTATCAGGGATTGAAACGTCAGCGCTTTGCTTATTTGTGGTATTTCTCGATCCTGCCGGAAAATGCCTAAAACCCTATCAGGGATTGAAACAGCAGTATAGAGCGAGCGATCGCATATCTTGACTCGCCGGAAAATGCCTAAAACCCTATCAGGGATTGAAACGTTTGTATCTAAGCTCAATCATAAAAACTCCCAAACAATGCCGGAAAATGCCTAAAACCCTATCAGGGATTGAAACATATCTATTTACGTTTGATTGATCGTTTGCCACCGCGCGCCGGAAAATGCCTAAAACCCTATCAGGGATTGAAACAACTATTGCCTCGACCTCTTGATATCTAAAAGGTTGCCGGAAAATGCCTAAAACCCTATCAGGGATTGAAACTTTAGTTGGCAATCCGCATGATTACCGCCTCTTGAGCCGGAAAATGCCTAAAACCCTATCAGGGATTGAAACGGAAATATCGGGGCTGATAGCGAGGACGCGATCGCGGGCCGGAAAATGCCTAAAACCCTATCAGGGATTGAAACTAGTTGCTTTCACTGGCGAAGCTAAGAAAAAATCAGCCGGAAAATGCCTAAAACCCTATCAGGGATTGAAACATTGACTGCATTGGCATTCCCACGAAACGAACCAAAGCCGGAAAATGCCTAAAACCCTATCAGGGATTGAAACTCAATTCACCTGCTTGAAGGAGATCTTGCAATCTCCGCCGGAAAATGCCTAAAACCCTATCAGGGATTGAAACAACTTACGATATCCCGGACGGCTTCTAAATCCATCTAGGCCGGAAAATGCCTAAAACCCTATCAGGGATTGAAACCTGTAACATCTGTTCGATAAAATGACGCACCATGCCGGAAAATGCCTAAAACCCTATCAGGGATTGAAACAAAATGCCCCCACAAAACCGGATTTAACCCGCTCCGAGCCGGAAAATGCCTAAAACCCTATCAGGGATTGAAACCCTGATTGATACGGGGATTAAGTTTAAGGCATGCCGGAAAATGCCTAAAACCCTATCAGGGATTGAAACACCGCCCCGCACCCATACCACCGCACCCGCCCCGACGCCGGAAAATGCCTAAAACCCTATCAGGGATTGAAACTTAAAAAGTTCGCACGGTAAGAAAAAAGTTAACGCCGGAAAATGCCTAAAACCCTATCAGGGATTGAAACTCTTCAAACATATCGGGTGTAGCTTCTTGCACTTCATGCCGGAAAATGCCTAAAACCCTATCAGGGATTGAAACATAGTTTCGTGGATAATACCGATCGCTGCGACTCCTGCCGGAAAATGCCTAAAACCCTATCAGGGATTGAAACGATCATGTCGCCACCTTGGAAGGAAAAATTGCCAAGCCGGAAAATGCCTAAAACCCTATCAGGGATTGAAACCCAACATCGATCGATCCTCCAATCGGCCCCAACCCGGCCGGAAAATGCCTAAAACCCTATCAGGGATTGAAACATAGATGGCTATCGCAGGACGGGTCAGGATACCTTAAGCCGGAAAATGCCTAAAACCCTATCAGGGATTGAAACACAGCACTCACACCACCAACAACCGCACCGACTGAGCCGGAAAATGCCTAAAACCCTATCAGGGATTGAAACGCAGTGGGTGCGGTCTTTCCGTTCGTGGTGTTTTCGAGCCGGAAAATGCCTAAAACCCTATCAGGGATTGAAACTGTGAGGCTGTCAGGTGTTACCCGCTGCACTGCATGCCGGAAAATGCCTAAAACCCTATCAGGGATTGAAACAGAAATCAGTGCTGACAACAGCCTAGAACAAACAGCGCCGGAAAATGCCTAAAACCCTATCAGGGATTGAAACCTCGCTCTTGATGCACAACCACTACCGCCCAGTAGCCGGAAAATGCCTAAAACCCTATCAGGGATTGAAACAAAGTTGTCGTCAACCTCCCTAACCCATTCCAGAGCCGGAAAATGCCTAAAACCCTATCAGGGATTGAAACTATTAGTAGCCATAACAAAAAAAGAACACTACATGCCGGAAAATGCCTAAAACCCTATCAGGGATTGAAACACATAATGCCCAAACCATCAAAGGTTCGACCGCGCCGGAAAATGCCTAAAACCCTATCAGGGATTGAAACGTACAGGATTTCGACGAGTGGCTCAAGCCTAAGGCCGGAAAATGCCTAAAACCCTATCAGGGATTGAAACTATGTCTGTGCGACCGTAGATTATCGAGTAGAGGGCCGGAAAATGCCTAAAACCCTATCAGGGATTGAAACAGTTGGGAAGTCGAGCCGATTCGCTTCCCAATAGAGCCGGAAAATGCCTAAAACCCTATCAGGGATTGAAACATCTCACATCGGCTGCGATGTGCCTCGATTATCACGCCGGAAAATGCCTAAAACCCTATCAGGGATTGAAACCCAACACCCGCTGAGTGCCTTTTATTTCCGTTGCCTCGCCGGAAAATGCCTAAAACCCTATCAGGGATTGAAACAAAAGGAAAATCCACAGAAAACAGAAAGAACGAAAGCCGGAAAATGCCTAAAACCCTATCAGGGATTGAAACTTAATTTTACTTTTTCCAAAAAAAGGATTAGTTTTCAAGCCGGAAAATGCCTAAAACCCTATCAGGGATTGAAACTCCCAGCGCGGCTCGACAGCTTGCGGCTGCGGGCCGGAAAATGCCTAAAACCCTATCAGGGATTGAAACTTAGCCTGTGTGCTTCAATTGCTTGTGCTGTTGCCGGCCGGAAAATGCCTAAAACCCTATCAGGGATTGAAACTCCCAGCGCGGCTCGACAGCTTGCGGCTGCGGCGCTACCTCGGCCGGAAAATGCCTAAAACCCTATCAGGGATTGAAACACGAAAACGATATGGTATCAGCGCTAGAGAAGAGCCGGAAAATGCCTAAAACCCTATCAGGGATTGAAACTCAAACTGATTGACGTACAGCTTGGGCCACACAAGCCGGAAAATGCCTAAAACCCTATCAGGGATTGAAACGTATCTAAGCCAGACGACAAGCAAGGAGCAAATTGCCGGAAAATGCCTAAAACCCTATCAGGGATTGAAACAAGATATCGACTACACGGTTAAGCTCGATAAGGAAGCCGGAAAATGCCTAAAACCCTATCAGGGATTGAAACACAAGCCCTGACAAACGCCAGAGCATTAGGATGTAAGGCCGGAAAATGCCTAAAACCCTATCAGGGATTGAAACAAATCCACTATCAGAATCGGGGTAACAGAGAAGACTTACGCCGGAAAATGCCTAAAACCCTATCAGGGATTGAAACAGGATTTCAAGTAGTGAGGAAAATATGATAAAGCCGGAAAATGCCTAAAACCCTATCAGGGATTGAAACGACGTGTACACATTATTGATATATGATTGATTCAGCCGGAAAATGCCTAAAACCCTATCAGGGATTGAAACTGTGCGGCTGCGGCGGTTGCCTCGGCGGTCGGTGGCCGGAAAATGCCTAAAACCCTATCAGGGATTGAAACAACAATCATCAAGCAAACAGTCGCAACCCTCAAGCCGGAAAATGCCTAAAACCCTATCAGGGATTGAAACCAGATTGATAGTAGTGCTGACCCTTCGTGAACTCAAGCCGGAAAATGCCTAAAACCCTATCAGGGATTGAAACGGCCTCGTGCCTCGGCCGGCCGGCGCTAGCGCCGGCACACAAGCCGGAAAATGCCTAAAACCCTATCAGGGATTGAAACAAATTTTCCGAGGTGATCGCTGTCGATGTATTGAAGCCGGAAAATGCCTAAAACCCTATCAGGGATTGAAACTAGTTGTTAGTGGCATTACTTAGTTACTCCTTTTAGGCCGGAAAATGCCTAAAACCCTATCAGGGATTGAAACTATCTCTTACTAATTAACACATTCCGGTCATTGCGCCGGAAAATGCCTAAAACCCTATCAGGGATTTAAACGAAGACTGTTGACTATCGGGTTGGTGTCAGGCTTAGTAAAGCCGGAAAATGCCTAAAACCCTATCAGGGATTGAAACCTATTTTGAATAGCGAAAAACTTTCAGGCGATAGAGCCGGAAAATGCCTAAAACCCTATCAGGGATTGAAACTCATCCCAAGCTTTTGCCACCAAATGAATTTTAAGCCGGAAAATGCCTAAAACCCTATCAGGGATTGAAACCTCCGTATGTTTTTGGGGAGCCCCAAATGCTGGCGCCGGAAAATGCCTAAAACCCTATCAGGGATTGAAACAAAAGCCTTAGTCCTAATCCCTAAATTTTGCAATGGGCCGGAAAATGCCTAAAACCCTATCAGGGATTGAAACGCTTATTGGAAGAAGCAGTAGTAGCAGATTGAGGCCGGAAAATGCCTAAAACCCTATCAGGGATTGAAACGTTGCTGTCACTATCCCGAATATTCCCCACTTCCGCCGGAAAATGCCTAAAACCCTATCAGGGATTGAAACTCATCTCTCAAAATCTCTTGTTTATTGGTAGTGCCGCCGGAAAATGCCTAAAACCCTATCAGGGATTGAAACGCAGACATAAATTTATCCCGTCCTTGCGGGCTCTAGAGCCGGAAAATGCCTAAAACCCTATCAGGGATTGAAACGCAGAACGAGTTAGGCAACCTGAAAGCAGAGAATAAGCCGGAAAATGCCTAAAACCCTATCAGGGATTGAAACGCCAGAATGTTGGGAATCGCCTCAGATTTAGTGCCGGAAAATGCCTAAAACCCTATCAGGGATTGAAACGCAGCCGGACACAAATCTATGGAGAATGCGATCGAAGAGCCGGAAAATGCCTAAAACCCTATCAGGGATTGAAACCAGGACTGTGCCGAGGGAGCATATAAACCCATCTCATGCCGGAAAATGCCTAAAACCCTATCAGGGATTGAAACAATTTAGAAGTAGAAGAGTCAACATCGTTACAGGCCGGAAAATGCCTAAAACCCTATCAGGGATTGAAACCAGTAACATTACAAATTACAAGTGCAGGCAACAGCCGGAAAATGCCTAAAACCCTATCAGGGATTGAAACCGAGTAAGGGTCAGCAGTTCGGATGTAATATAAGCCGGAAAATGCCTAAAACCCTATCAGGGATTGAAACCAGTTGCCGCCACCGCTACCGGCCCGGACTTGGCCGGCCGGAAAATGCCTAAAACCCTATCAGGGATTGAAACAAGACAAGAAGATGCCGCAAGAATTAACAGCCCTGGCCGGAAAATGCCTAAAACCCTATCAGGGATTGAAACGAGGGAAGAAGTGCGGGAAGTGCGATCGCAACTTGAGCCGGAAAATGCCTAAAACCCTATCAGGGATTGAAACTCAATTTTGCGATCGAACTCTAGACCATGTGAGGTCAGGCCGGAAAATGCCTAAAACCCTATCAGGGATTGAAACTTTCGATTCCATCACTTTCGCTTCAAATGCGATCGCCTGCCGGAAAATGCCTAAAACCCTATCAGGGATTGAAACTCAATCCCTGGTAGGGAGTATTTGCTCGACTTTGCCGGAAAATGCCTAAAACCCTATCAGGGATTGAAACACGATCGAAGCTCTTGATCACAATCCCCAAGACGCCGGAAAATGCCTAAAACCCTATCAGGGATTGAAACTTTAGTGCGATAATTTCTTCGTTTAAGCTTGAAAGCCGGAAAATGCCTAAAACCCTATCAGGGATTGAAACGCGGGGAGTTGTACCAATCCATCTGGTAAGGGATAGCCGGAAAATGCCTAAAACCCTATCAGGGATTGAAACTTTTGGGACTCCTACACGAACAAATTCTCCCGCACGAATGCCGGAAAATGCCTAAAACCCTATCAGGGATTGAAACTTTATTTTTGACTGCAATGGCTTCAAGTTTTTTGGGCCGGAAAATGCCTAAAACCCTATCAGGGATTGAAACAACCATTACCAGTGTTTGCTTGCCTTCCTTCCACGCCGGAAAATGCCTAAAACCCTATCAGGGATTGAAACTGATCCACATACCCAATACCTCAATACCGTGAGAGCCGGAAAATGCCTAAAACCCTATCAGGGATTGAAACGTTCTCGTGAAATCGGAGATGTCGTTTTCTCCCGGCCGGAAAATGCCTAAAACCCTATCAGGGATTGAAACACTACCTGTTGGAGTAGCAACCGTTTGGGTCGCGCCGGAAAATGCCTAAAACCCTATCAGGGATTGAAACGGCAAAATTGGCAGGATAAAATGTGGGACCGCTACAAACAAGCCGGAAAATGCCTAAAACCCTATCAGGGATTGAAACTGATTTGCCCAAATCTCGCGCATCAAGTCAAAGCCGGAAAATGCCTAAAACCCTATCAGGGATTGAAACCTGATTGCTGTATGGGGTGTGGGTGAGAGTGCCACCGGCCGGAAAATGCCTAAAACCCTATCAGGGATTGAAACTTGAGTTTGACCGAGTGAGCCGAAAAAGTTAGAAGCCGGAAAATGCCTAAAACCCTATCAGGGATTGAAACCTCTACAGGATGATGGGCGCTATCAACCTCAATTTTGCCGGAAAATGCCTAAAACCCTATCAGGGATTGAAACTTGAATGAAAGAGAATCCCAACGACATAGCAAACGCCGGAAAATGCCTAAAACCCTATCAGGGATTGAAACTTTAGTATCGTTAAGCAGTCGCATTACCGCGCGGTTGCCGGAAAATGCCTAAAACCCTATCAGGGATTGAAACCACTCAGTTTACAAAGTGACGGAACTCGAACTGCGCCGGAAAATGCCTAAAACCCTATCAGGGATTGAAACTTCTCGCTACTCGTAACTACTTAATTATACTACTAAGGCCGGAAAATGCCTAAAACCCTATCAGGGATTGAAACTTCAACTTCCCTGATCGAAACTCGCTGATGTGATTTGCCGGAAAATGCCTAAAACCCTATCAGGGATTGAAACTTAAACTTGGTTGCCCTAACTCTGTATTAATTCTGCCGGAAAATGCCTAAAACCCTATCAGGGATTGAAACTTTCTGTTTGCCAGTGCCAGCCACAGAGATAATCAAGCCGGAAAATGCCTAAAACCCTATCAGGGATTGAAACGCGAAAATCTAAGACGCTCAAACAGCAGTCTGTACCGCCGGAAAATGCCTAAAACCCTATCAGGGATTGAAACGAATGTCGGGGTTGGCGTCCTGGTTGGTCAAATAAGGTGCCGGAAAATGCCTAAAACCCTATCAGGGATTGAAACTTGGAGGATGCCGTCATAGACGCTCGCAAGATTGAACGCGGCCGGAAAATGCCTAAAACCCTATCAGGGATTGAAACCCCTTATCATAAGGATTGGCAGACTCGTGTTTTGCCGGAAAATGCCTAAAACCCTATCAGGGATTTAAACAGCGCAGGAACATCAGAGCCAGAATACTTGACTTTGGCCGGAAAATGCCTAAAACCCTATCAGGGATTGAAACGCATGATTTCTGTCTCCCAGATATGCCTGCACAACCTGCCGGAAAATGCCTAAAACCCTATCAGGGATTGAAACCATAGGATTGGCCGGAAAATGCCTAAAACCCTATCAGGGATTGAAACTTACGGATTACTCGAAGTTCCCTACTGGCTGCCGGCCGGAAAATGCCTAAAACCCTATCAGGGATTGAAACACGGCGAGGGAGAGCGAATGATTCAGAATGTTTTAGGCCGGAAAATGCCTAAAACCCTATCAGGGATTGAAACCTGTGTGATGCTTGCCGCTAGTTTCATCGATCCAGCGCCGGAAAATGCCTAAAACCCTATCAGGGATTGAAACGGAGCAAAATTTCTAGCGCTGCTAATCGAACCTCTAGCCGGAAAATGCCTAAAACCCTATCAGGGATTGAAACCCGCATTCGTCAATCTTCCCCCTCTACAATTAACCATAGCCGGAAAATGCCTAAAACCCTATCAGGGATTGAAACTTTTGTCTTGGGCGCGGTGGGGTGGATCGGAATTGAGCCGGAAAATGCCTAAAACCCTATCAGGGATTGAAACTCCATCAATGTGACCCCAAATAAGAAAGAACAATGCCGGAAAATGCCTAAAACCCTATCAGGGATTGAAACTCAATCGGGAGATTTTAAACAGCACGCTCTATGCCGGAAAATGCCTAAAACCCTATCAGGGATTGAAACTATTGCAACGGGGTCTGCACTAGGGACGAATGGGGCAAGCCGGAAAATGCCTAAAACCCTATCAGGGATTGAAACCTCGGGAGGTTGACGAGTGCGGGTGTAGTTGAACAAAGCCGGAAAATGCCTAAAACCCTATCAGGGATTGAAACTTAAGCGGGTTTTTGCACTGGCCCAAGAGGCACTACTGCCGGAAAATGCCTAAAACCCTATCAGGGATTGAAACTTTGTTATGGCTATTAAACCCCTTAAAAAACCCCGCCGGAAAATGCCTAAAACCCTATCAGGGATTGAAACCAATGCAGCAATAGCGGCGAGAATTCCACCTAAACGCCGGAAAATGCCTAAAACCCTATCAGGGATTGAAACGAGGAACCCCGGAAAGTCCAGCGCATGGCAGCAAGCCGGAAAATGCCTAAAACCCTATCAGGGATTGAAACTAGTCATTAGCCGGAAATTAAGGGCCACAAAATGGCCGGAAAATGCCTAAAACCCTATCAGGGATTGAAACTTGACACGCAGGTCTGAAATTGCGATTGCTGCCTGGCCGGAAAATGCCTAAAACCCTATCAGGGATTGAAACAAAAACTTACACAATCCCAAATTTTCCTTTCCGCAGTGCCGGAAAATGCCTAAAACCCTATCAGGGATTGAAACCAACCGAGTGTTCACCCGATGAATTCAACCACCGAAAAAGCCGGAAAATGCCTAAAACCCTATCAGGGATTGAAACAAAACCTCAATCAACAGATGCAGTCCTTGGTGGGCCGGAAAATGCCTAAAACCCTATCAGGGATTGAAACATACTTCTTCCTCCCTCGCTTTCAGAGAAACAAAGGCCGGAAAATGCCTAAAACCCTATCAGGGATTGAAACTGGGAAATGTAAGTTACCGCATTTTTCATGAAGGCCGGAAAATGCCTAAAACCCTATCAGGGATTGAAACACAGAATTAGCCGTCACGCCAGTTGTTACAGAATTGGAGGCCGGAAAATGCCTAAAACCCTATCAGGGATTGAAACACTGGCAAACTTCATCGTCGGCGCTGACAAGCTCCCCACCGGAAAATGCCTAAAACCCTATCAGGGATTGAAACACCGCGACCGATTGCCGAGAATAGCTCTTTGGGCCGGAAAATGCCTAAAACCCTATCAGGGATTGAAACAAATTACAGGTTCCCTCGGGATGGTAAACATTATGCCGGAAAATGCCTAAAACCCTATCAGGGATTGAAACTTAATTCAAAAGGAGGCGATTCAATAACTGTTGTGACGCCGGAAAATGCCTAAAACCCTATCAGGGATTGAAACCTGCTACTGTTGCGGGTGCTGCTGGTGTTGCTATCGCCGGAAAATGCCTAAAACCCTATCAGGGATTGAAACATCGCAGAACGGGACGGAGTTGAACCGAGAAAACTTGCCGGAAAATGCCTAAAACCCTATCAGGGATTGAAACGTGTTTAGGCGTAGCTGACAAATCGGCGAATAACTGCGCCGGAAAATGCCTAAAACCCTATCAGGGATTGAAACCAATCAACGGCAGACACCGTTCTTAAGGAAGGGCCGGAAAATGCCTAAAACCCTATCAGGGATTGAAACCCTTTCTGGTTGCCGGAAGACCTCAGACCTATCGCCGGAAAATGCCTAAAACCCTATCAGGGATTGAAACACGGTCAAGCCCAACTTTACGACCTAAACTCTGGTTGGCCGGAAAATGCCTAAAACCCTATCAGGGATTGAAACAAGATATGCAAAATTAGTTGGTGGATTGCGAATTGCCGGAAAATGCCTAAAACCCTATCAGGGATTGAAACGTATACAGGTGTTTACAATGGCTTCTTCTCGTGTGCCGGAAAATGCCTAAAACCCTATCAGGGATTGAAACATAAGGATTGATTGCACCCGCCGCAACCATTTCTAACGCCGGAAAATGCCTAAAACCCTATCAGGGATTGAAACCAGTCACAATAACAGTAGAGCCAGGGGGGAGCGAGTTTAAGCCGGAAAATGCCTAAAACCCTATCAGGGATTGAAACTCTCGTGATGACGATGAAGAGGAGGAAGTAGATGCCGGAAAATGCCTAAAACCCTATCAGGGATTGAAACCAAGTTAAAGACCGAGTACGAGATGAGGTTGCAGAGCCGGAAAATGCCTAAAACCCTATCAGGGATTGAAACTTCATAAAGCGCCGCTCGCTGTACCGCTTCTTAGGCCGGAAAATGCCTAAAACCCTATCAGGGATTGAAACACACAATTAACTTTTGGTTACACAATCAAATTTGCCGGAAAATGCCTAAAACCCTATCAGGGATTGAAACTTAACAAACCTTAGTTACAAAGAAGAATAGCCATGCAAAGCCGGAAAATGCCTAAAACCCTATCAGGGATTGAAACTACTTCCATCTGTCTCTGCCGTATTTCCATCAGTGCCGGAAAATGCCTAAATCCCTATTTAGGGCTTGAAACAAAAGCGGGATGGGAAGATCAACGATCGCACTCAGAAAGCCGGTTGTTTTGCGAGCATACTTCCGAACCCCCAGAAACAGCAAAAAACCCCCCTTCTTTGATTTTGATGCCTAGTCCTCTTAATGTCCTCAAAACTCAGCCACAATTAACCCCAAACCCTATCAAGGATTTTTTGTCACCCGATCAATCCAACTTGCATAAAATGATACCCGCGTGTCGCCGGAAATTTCCCCAAAACTGCCATTATCGTCAATTTTATCAAAATCGCTGATGTTTGTTTTGAAAAATCCTCGATCGCTATAACCCCAAGAACTAATCCCCGCAATCTTCCCGTCAACAAACGAAGGCCCGCCGGAATCTCCGCTAGCCGTAGCTATCTCATTTCTCCCCAAACCGCGATCGCGCAACCTCGGAAAAGGCCTCCCCAAAGCATCCTGTTCGCTAGTTCCCGCGTCAAAATCAAAGATTAATTGACTTCCTAAAACCAATTCCGACATATCTGAGTCTGTAGCATCTTTCAAAACATCAATTAAAGCATCATAGCGATTCTGTCCGCTATATCTTTTCGTCTCAGAATTAGAATTTTCATCTTGTCCCTTTGCACCTAAACCTATATACCCGTATCCAACTTTTGTCAATACTTTACCCACTTCATTTTTGTTTCTATTTATCTCGTACTGTTCGATCCTTGGCGGCGCGATCCTTTTCAGCTTTAAAATAGCAATATCGTTGCCAACTTCCGATTCGTAACCAGTCCAGCCCGGATGGATATAATATTTGCTAACGGGGATGCTAACTTCACCCCTAGGCAATTTAAAAATTGCTTTAATTGCCGTTTCAGCAGGAATCTTAACTCCGCCTTCATTCAGACAGTGAGCCGCCGTGAGAACGTACAACCCTCCCGTTAGCAGCGAACCAGTACAGGAAGCCGAATCGAGATAGGCCACGCCTGTATATTGATTTAAAGCTAAAGGTTTGCGGGAACTGCTGTCAGGAAAAGCGCTAATTATCGATCGCCCAACTCCGGCCGTTTCTAAAACTAAAAATACCGTCACAACCGCGATTAATAATATTTTGATTCCTGACTTCATTTTTGATAGTGAATTGGTTGGAGATCTAGTCGAGACCTGACTTGTTCAATAAGTCTGGTCTCGCGACTATTTCGTTTGTTGAAATTAGCTTACTTATTGCAACACTTTACTTGGATAATTCGACATTAAGTTCGTTGACAACGCGGCGTTTTAGCGGTATTGATTTTTCACGGGGCAGCAAATCAAATACTTTCCGAAAAGCATCATCTACCTGTTCAAATGGTATTTGTCCTCTCTCATTAAAAACTACTTTTCCCGATTGGTCGAGGATGAGAGTTTGAGGTACGAAACCTTCATAATAATGGCTCGGTTCGGTGAGTTCCGGTGACGGTTGGGGAGGCAAAGAGTCAACGGTTATCGGCATAAAATCCGCTTCGCGGCCGTAAAATTCCTGAAGTTGAGAGACGACGATCGCATATTGCTTGGAGTCGCTGCTGTCGTCAGTGTAAAACACTAATAATACGGGTTTATGGCGTTTGAAAGAATCTGCAAGCTTGACTTTAGGAGGAACTAGGGAACCGTTACCGGCGTAGAGGGCATAAATAGTACCGTCGAAGCGATCGTCTGTGAGAGTTGCGAAGGCTGGTGGCGTGCCGGTTACCAGTATCAAACTAAGTGCGATCACCACTGTTAAAAGACAGGCTGACAAGATTCGCTTCAGCAAGCCCAGGCCAGAAGCAGGAGTAACAAGTGAATTTTTGTTCTCAGGAAATATCATAGGTTGTTGGCAGTTGCTGTAAGGAAAGCGAAATCAAATGCAAAAACTTTCCTAATTGTATCAGCAACTGTATGCAAATGTTCCTGAGTAGGTTAACGTAGTTTCGGATAGACTATAATAATTTGCTTGTTGTAGCGCTCGACACGGTGATTCTACTGATCCAAGAACACTATTTGCGATCGGCTTTTCAGGAGTGGGCTGAAAGTGTCCGCGCCACAATAGAATTTATTTGTTGCACGCTGGGCTTCTAGCTTCTGAGAATGATGCAAGATGTTAAATCCAATTGATAATTAGAAACTGACAACTGGGAACTAATCACTAATGATAGCTTTGCTTGACACACTCCTTGCCCAAACGCCCGCTGCTGATGTTTCCGGGCCCGCTCAAATCAATCTGTTGCAAGCGATTGTTTTAGGAATTGTACAAGGATTAACCGAGTTTTTGCCCATCAGCAGCACCGCTCATTTAAAGGTAGTGCCGATCGCCCTGGGATGGGGCGATCCCGGGGTTGCTTATACTGCTGTAATCCAGTTGGGCAGCATTGTGGCTGTGCTTTGGTATTTCTGGAAAGACTTGACAACTATAACTTTGGGTGCTGTAGATGCCGTGGTGCGAGGCGACTACAAATCGCAAGAGTTTCAAATAGCGCTGGGAATTGTTTTGGGAACAATACCCATACTCTTTTTGGGGCTGCTAATCAAGGCATTGGTTCCAGATTTTGATCACTCGCCACTCAGGAGTTTGGCCAGCATCGCCATTGCTTCGATCGTCATGTCGCTACTGTTAGCAACAGCAGAAAAAATTGGTAAGCGCAATCGCACTTATGAAAAGTTAACTGTCTCAGACGGCATTTTTATGGGATTAGCTCAAGCAATAGCCTTGATTCCGGGGTGTTCGCGATCGGGTTCCACTCTCACAGCAGGATTGTTCATGGGATTGGAAAGATCCGCCGCCGCGCGATTTTCTTTTTTATTGGGAATTCCGGCAATTACTCTCGCTGGATTAGTGGAATTGAAGGGTGCTTTAGGAGAAGGAATCAGCGATGCTGGAGTTGCAGCTTTGATAGTGGGAACAATTTCGGCATTTGTGTTTTCTTATTTGTCGATCGCGTGGCTGCTCAAGTTCCTGCAAACTCAAAACACCTGGGTGTTTGTGTGGTATCGGCTGGCTTTTGGCGTGGCCATTTTAACGGCGATCGCAGGTGGGGGGCTGAGAAATATCTAAAATACGACTAACTTGAACCTAATTATAGCCCTTCTCAAGGACAGTAAAGTATGTCCGGTAATGGGTAATCGGTAATGGGTAAGAAAGCAATCGCTCGCCCTAGCACCTTACTCACACTTTTTTGCCTATATATGCCCTCAGAGCTGCCACTTGACAAGCATGAGATTTTAAGGCTTTGACAAAGGGATATTCGGCTCTCAACGCTGTATTGTGACGATACATATCTTTTTGTTCCAGCCCTCGGTTGCCCATCCAAAAACGGACACATTTGTGGCGGACAAACTGAGCGGTTTTAATCACTTCGTCTGCAGCAGCGTATTGAGTTGTTTTTGCCTTAGCCTTAAACTCTAAAACTATTCTTGACGTGGAAAAACTTTACCAGAAAGAATTGGTTTAAAGCCAGAACCTCGATCGGGAGAAATTAAAAGAAGACTATTCATTACTCCAATCCTCTTCCTTCCAGGTAGAGGTCGCTATCAACTGTCAACTGAAGTAATTATTGTAGTATAGAAAAGCCGTCAAGCTAAGAATGGGGCTTGTATCCTATTAATTTCGGTAACGCTAAAAGGAGAGTGGCTGTGAAAAAAGTAGCAGTATTTGGCAACGCTGGAGGCGGTAAATCAACTCTCAGCAAGAGATTATCGGACATCACTGGGTTGCCGTTTTACGTCTTGGACAAGATTAAATATCGATCGCGCGGCGTTGAGGTGTCACAGGAAGACTACAAGCACGCCCATCAGGAAATTTTGCAGACTGACAGATGGATTATTGACGGGTTTGGCTGCATGGAAACCGTCTCGCTGCGACTTGATGAGGCGGATACTCTGGTTTATGTCGATCTACCCCTCTACGTGCATTTCTGGTTGATGACTAAACGAATGAGCTCGGGTTACTTTAATCCGCCCGAAGGCTGGCCAGAAAATAGTCCAATATTCAAGGGCTCGATGATCAGTTACCGCGTGCTTTTGTTGTGTCACAAATAGTTGACTCCAATGATATCGCGAATATATCGATCGGGCGCGAAGTAGCAAAAGTGTTGCTCACATCAGGTATACTGAACAGATTTCGCAATTTTTTGAGTATATTGAAAATGAGACCAAAATTAAAGATGGTGAACTGATATAATCAACTTAATGACTCAGTTACGGTTCACATTAATACGATTAATTTATGGAAGCCACACTAGAAGCTAAGTTGTGATGCCGATCGAGAGATGGCTGCAACTACCCGCCAAGCTGTACAGGAAAAAATTGCCAGCGATCGCACGTTAATATTTGCCTATCATTTTGGGTATCCGACATTTCCGCGCGCGATAGGGGTGGATTTGAGTGGCAACCTGTCTACTGGCAGTTTGAAAATTAATTCTACTTGCGGAAGTCATGCAAAGGTTATCTGCAGCTACTAACCTTTGCCGTTAGACAGTTTCATTGTAATCTATAATCGAGCAGTAAATTCTTGCTAAGAAATGATGTAGCTCGACGATAAAAAATTATGCAGCAACAGAATTGGCAACCACCAGAATATATCCAACTCAAGGGTCAATTTGTCACGCTGAAGCCCCTCGTTGCAACAAGAGATGTAGGTGAACTCTATTCGATCTCGCATGGCACTCCTGAAAAGCAAGCTGTGTGGAATTATCTGTTCTATGGTCCGTTTGAAAGTCCCTCTGCCATGCAATACTGGATGGAAAGAGAAATGATTGGTAAGTCCGATCCTTTGACTTGGACAGTCTTTGAAAACTCCAGTAATACTCAAGTGGGAATTGTCGCATTACTAGCGATCGTCCCCAATCACAGTCGAGCAGAAATCGGTCATGTGTGGTTTAGCCCTGCTGTACATAAAAGTAAAGTTAATACAGAGTCACAGTTTTTATTACTTCAGCATCTTTTTGACGGCCATTCATACCGTAGAGTTGAGTGGAAATGCGATGCACTTAATCATGCTAGCCGAACTACGGCCGCCAGAATGGGATTTCTCTATGAAGGGCGTTTCCGACAACATATGATTGTTCGTGGCAGAAATAGGGATACTGATTGGTTTGCAATGACAGACAAGGAGTGGGGACGCTGTAAAGTGAATTTTGAAAAGTGGCTTTACTCAAACGATAAACTCTCGTTGATGGAACTCAACAATGGCTGAAGTTAACTTAGAATTATGATGAGGAGTTCTGGCACTATAATATATAGCAGTTTTCAGCTATTGGTACAAAGAAACCGGGTTTGTGGAGTGTGCTTCATAAACTTGGAATCTGTTATATGCTACACCCACTATCACGATTCGGCTTTCGCCGACGCTAAGCGATGTCTTCAGAAACATTAGTTAACTGGCTCGAATCCAGCACCGAATTAGGCATATTATCCCGCGAGATTTTACAGGCGATCGCGGGTGAAATGGAGATGACAACTTTTCCCCCTGGATTTCGAGTGGTAATAGAAGATACGCCCGTCACTAATCTCTATATCCTAGAACGAGGACAAGCCGATCGCTACCGCCGCAAACAACCGGGTTTAATGTGGGGGAGTAGTTTATTACCGGGAGCGATCGTCAATTTATCGGCCCTTCAACGATCGCAACCTGCGGATAGTCGAATTATTGCTCGGACAGAGTGTCAATTTTGGGTAATTAGTGCCGATCGCTGGCGCAATTTGCTAAAAAGATATCCACGCATTACCGAAGCCTACGCTCAACGCTTGGCTGCGAAATTAGAGCAGCTAGAAGCAGAAATTGCCTACGAACGCGAGCGTCAAAATGCCCTCCGCAGCTATCTAGTACCCAGGGCGAGACGGGGAGTAATTGGCAATAGTCGTTATGCAGTGAAATTGCGCCAACAAATTCGCACGGCATCGAGTGACAGCCGATCGGTATTAATCTCTGGCGAACCTGGTTTAGAAAAAGATAATTTAGCTGCTTTAATTCATTTCGGTTCCCATCGCCGCAACGAGCCAATTATTCAGATTAAAAGTGCTTTACTTCAGAGCAATGGAGCGGAATTATTCGGGCGGTTGGGCGGCAAACCGGGGCTGTTGGAATGGTTGGGAGAAGGGACGTTAATTTTAAATGACGTGCAAGAATTACCCGCTCAATTATGCCCCCAAATTCAGCAATTATTAACCGAGGGAACCTATACGCCAGTTGTCAAGGAAGGACAAATACCGCGACCACCGCGTTCTAGTAAGGCCCGGATAATTTTAATCTCAGAAATTGTGCAGCCCAAGCTAGATAAGCTGACACAACACAAGATTAAAGTCCCATCCTTGCGGGTGCGAAAAACCGATTTAGAGGCACAAGTCAACTATTATCTCAATATCATTGGTCGCAAAAAGAAATTAGTCAAGCCCCAAGTTACACCGGAAGCAATTCGCCGCTTACAAGCCTACGATTTCCCAGGTAATTTGCAGGAATTGCAGGGAATGGTCGATCGCGCCTTAGTTCAAGCACAAGGGAGTCAGGTATTAACGGAAGAAGTGTTTTGGGCCCAGGCAGCAAAGAAACAAAAGTTTCGGCTGAATTTATTAAATATTTATCCAAAATTTCGGCAATTTTTACGGAGCGATTGGTATCCCGATCGCGTGAATTATTGGTTTACCACCTGGGTGTTTGCATTGGTGGTAATTATCCTGTTTGTTGCTCCCCAAGATCGACAACATAATTTTGCCCTAAATATCTTTTGGGCGTGGTGGTGGCCGTTAATTTTATTATTATTCCCCATCATCGGGCGATTGTGGTGTGCTTTTTGCCCTTTTATGATTTATGGGGAAATCGTCCAAAAACTATCGCTAAAAATTTTTCCTCGAACTCTCAATAAATGGCCGCGCCAACAAGCCGAAAAATGGGGTGGCTGGCTTCTATTTGGACTATTTACTCTGATATTTCTGTGGGAAGAGTTGTGGAATTTAGAAAATACAGCCTATTTATCCAGTTGTTTGTTGTTGCTCATTACCGCCGGAGCGGTAATTTTTTCCCTAATCTTCGAGAGGCGGTTTTGGTGTCGTTATTTATGCCCGATCGGGGGAATGAATGGATTATTTGCTAAACTATCAATTATCGAACTTCGCGCCCAACAAGGAACCTGCGCGGCGGAATGCAGCACCTACCAATGTTACAAAGGCGGCCCCGGCTTGGGGGAAGGATTAACTACTAATGGCTGTCCGATTTATTCCCATCCCGCCCAATTAACCGATAATAAAGATTGCGTGTTGTGCATGACTTGCTTGAAAGCTTGTCCGCATCGATCGGTAGAATTAAATCTGCGCCCTCCCGGCATCGAATTATGGACTACCCACGTACCTCACAGTTATGAAGTTGCCCTGTTATTTCTATTATTAGGCGGTATTTATCTGCATCGCTTGCCGGAGATAAATAGTTGGTTGGGGCTGGGCATCAATTTAGAGCAATTTTTACCTCATTTAGGACTGTCGCTCGCAGTGTTAATTATCCCGCCGATGATTCCCCTAATTGCCTACGCAATCATGCAGGCAATTTATCGCTTGGGACAAGTAGAAACCATGCCATTTACAACCTACAAACCCCTCTCATTTGTCTCTCTCGCCTACGGTTATTTACCCTTAGTCTGGGGCGGTAGTTTGGCTCACTATTGGCGATTGGGTTTGCAGGAAGGCGGTCGAGTGATTCCCGTAACTTTTGCCACTTTCGGACAAATGAGAGACGATTTACCGAGTTTTATTGGCGATCCAGCGGTGATTAGTTTCTTGCAAGGTTTAACTTTGATTGTATCATTATTAGTTACAATATTTGTGACTCAAAAAATTGCCAAGCGCTCAATTAAATCTTTGATTCCGCAACATTTAGCGAGTTTGTGCCTGATGCTGAGTTTGTGGTATGCGATCGTAGGAACCTGAGAGGGAGTATGCGCGATATATTACTTTGAGTTTTAATTTTTTACTTGCTCTGACCAATTTAAGAGCAGGCTTCTTGCTGACAGGTACAGCAAAACACCATTAAAAAGGTGCCAGAAGAAATGAGTCCCTGGTGAAAACAAAGGGCAAATTGCCCGATCGCCAAATTCAGCCTAGACAAGTTAAACTGTAAACATTCTCCGCTAGCCACATCCTAAACTATGACCGCACATCAGGAATCCATCATCGACCAGTTCACTCGTCAGGCAATTCCCTTCTCTAAATTGTACGCTCACACAAATCAAGAGTCTCTGTACCTGCTGAGAGAAATGGCGAGTGTATCTGAAAAAGACACAGTTTTAGATGTTGCTTGCGGTTCAGGTATTGTTAGTTGTGCTTTTGCGGAAGTTGCCAGTCACGTTACTGGCATTGATATCACACCAGCGATGCTCGAACAAGCCCAGATTCTGGCGCAACAGAAAAACTTGATTAATCTGTCCTGGCAACAAGGAGATATTGAAACACTACCATTTCCCGATGCTACTTTTTCTGTTGTTCTGAGTCGTTACGCTTTCCATCATTTTTTGCAGCCAGATGTTGTTTTATCAGAGATAGTTCGCGTATGTCGTCCAGGTGGTCGAATCCTGATTGCTGATGTTGCTTTGCCACCCGATAAAGTGAATGCTTATGACCGGATTGAGAAGTTGCGCGATCCCTCTCATACTCGCGCCTTGACTCTGGAAGAGTTTCCAAAATTAGTCGCAGATGCCAATCTTCAAAATGTTAAATTGGCTTTTTACAAGGTAGAACTTGGGCTGGAACAACAGTTAGCTGCTTCTTTTCCCAACCCCGGCGATGACCAGAAAATAAGAGAAATTTTTAGAGAGGATATTGGTGTTGACAGTCTCGGAATTGGCGCGCATTTTCGAGGCGAGGAAATTCATTATGCGGTTCCAATCGCTGTCATCGTTGGCGATAAAAGAGCCTAAGTTTTATCAACTCAAAACAAGTGTAACAGAGTCCCACTAATAACAAATAACTAATGGGGACTCACTAATAAATATGAGCGAATTATCAACCCGACCAGCCCTAATCACCAAAGTTATCCCCGACAGCATCGGCGCCGAAATCGGATTTGAAGCAGGAGACTCAATCGTTGCCGTTAACGGTCAAAAACCCCGCGACTTGATCGACTATCAATTCCTGTGCGCCGATGAATTTCTCGAACTAGAAGTTTTAGATGCCAAAGGCAAAACTCACAAGTTAGAAATAGAAAAAGAGTATGACGAAGACTTGGGAGTGGAATTTGAAACTGCTCTTTTTGACGGACTAATCCAGTGCAACAATCGCTGCCCTTTTTGCTTCATTGACCAGCAGCCTCCGGGAAAGCGCGAAACTTTGTATCTCAAAGATGATGACTA
Organism: Microcoleus sp. Pol12B4; assembly: GCF_036701385.1. Lineage (NCBI taxonomy): Bacteria > Bacillati > Cyanobacteriota > Cyanophyceae > Oscillatoriales > Microcoleaceae > Microcoleus > Microcoleus sp. Pol12B4. The sequence goes on from NZ_JAUBQR010000008.1 coordinate 20,160, forward strand.
CCGCCTCAGCTTTCTTTATGGTAGCTATCTCACTCTCACAAATCTGACTCAAAAAGAGTGGGACAGAATCGAACAAATGCGGCTTTCTCCTCTCTATGTTTCGGTACACGCTACCGAACCGGAAGTACGAATTAGGCTGTTAAAAAATCTCCGCGCTGGCAAGATTCTAGAACAAATCAAATGGTTTCAAGAACGCCGCTTGCAAATTCACGCTCAAGTAGTTGTTTGTCCCGGTATTAATGATGGCGAACATTTAGAACGCACTTTGTTAGATTTGGCACAGTTTCATACCGGAAATATTCCTGCTGTAGCATCGGTGGCTGTAGTGCCAGTGGGTTTAACTCGCTTTCGCCCTGCGGAAGATGAACTGATCGCAGTAACTGCGGAAAAAGCGCGAGAAGTAATCGAGCAAGTGCAGAAAATTCAAGTGTTTTTAAGTAAAGGAAAAAGCGGCGGAAAAGCTAAAAAGCAGAATTCAAAATCGCGCTGTATTTGGCTGGCTGACGAGTGGTTTTTAATCGCGGGTTTAGATTTGCCGTCGGCTGCTGATTACGAAGATTATCCCCAAATTGGTAATGGTGTGGGTTCTATCCGCCAGTTTATCCAGCAGTTTGAAACGGCTTTTGAGAAGCTACAACCGATGCAAGTCGAGCCGGCGCGAAAGTTAGTTTGGGTGGTGGGGAATGCTGTCGAAAAATCTTTTGAGCCGATCGTACAACAACTAAACCAAATTCCCGGCTTGTCCGTCAACATGGCAGCACTGTGCAGCAACTACTGGGGACAAACTATCACTGTCACGGGTTTGCTCACCGGGCAAGATTTGCTCGAAGCTTTGCAGGGGCGAGACTTGGGAGATGGTATCCTGCTGCCGTCGGTGATGCTAAAACAGGGGGAACCGCGTTTTCTAGACGACATGACCCTCGAACAGCTCGCCAGCTCGCTGAAAACCCGGATTTTGCCGGTGAGCGGAGTAGAGGAACTAATCTCGGCGGCGATCGGTCTGGCAAATGCTGAAGTTAAATTCTAAATTTTGAATCGAACATTCAAAAGTTAAGATGAGTATGGTAATTGTGACTTGTAACCGTCGAGTTCAGGCTACAGACTAGAAACTTGAGACCTCAATCTTGCTCTAAAATTGTCTCTAGGATTGCAGAGTAATTAAAAAATTATGCGTGTTTTTCGTCAAATCATCGTAGTCGGAGTGGGCGCTGCAATTACTTTGGGCAACTCCGCACAGAGTGCTTCAGCACAGCCTCCGGCTCAATCTCAGGACAGTGTGGCCCTTAGCAATCAGCTCGAATTAGGGCAGAATGTTCGATCGACCTCGAACACAGCGGCAGAATTAGCATCAGAGGCCGAACAGTCGATCGCCCTTAACCCTCAAACCTCAAAGTCTCAGCAGCTAGGGGGAGCCAAGATCGCATCAACTCCCGCAACCGGGCCCGAGCAAGCATCAAAGCCTCAACAGGCTGCTCCGGCTTCCCCATCAACTCTGTCTCAGGGCGGTTCGACACCTCTAAGAGGGTTGGAACCGAAAGACGCTCAGCAGCCTTCTCCAAACCCTCCCAACAATATTCCTGTGCCCAGTTCCCCGGTACCTATTCTCCGGGGCACTCCCAACGAAAGTTTCCCCCCTGTGCCTCCGAGGGGCATTCTAGACACCAAGCCTCCGGCTTCCCTGGAGCCCAACCCTAATCCACTGCTGTTTCCGACAAGCCCGGAGGATGTCAGGATCGAGCAAACTGAGTCAATTACCTTGCAGCAGGCGATCGACCTCGCGCGCCGCAACAGCCAAGTTTTGCAAATCGCCGGACAGCAAGTGGAACAAAGCAGAGCAGCTTTGCGCGAACAGCAAGCTGCTCTTTATCCAGACCTGAATTTTCAAATGGACGCCAGCCGTTCTGTGAGTGCAGGCGGAGAACTCGGAATCCGGGCTGCACAGCGCCGCTTCAACGCTGAGGCTAACCAAACCGGGCAGCCCGCCCGCCAAGCCGGCACAAATTTCGGCAGCAACAGTCTCAACAGCACTTTGCAGTTGAGCTATGATGTCGATTTGTTCGGAAGACGGCGCGCTAACATCCGCGCTGCAGAGGAACAGTTGCGCCTTCGGGAACTGGATGTGGAACGCCAAGCCGAGGAACTCCGCTTCGACACTGCTGAGGCTTACTACACCTTGCAAAACGCGGACGGACAAGTTGCCATCCGCCAAGCTTCGGTCAGAAATGCCCAGCAAAGTTTGCGGGATGCCGAAGCCCTGGAACGGGCAGGGGTGGGAACCCGATTTGCTGTGTTGCAGGCTCAGGCAAATTTGGCTAACGAAGTGCAACAACTGTCAGTAGCCCGTCGCGATCAGCGAGTTGCCCAGCGGCGTCTGGCTGAAATTTTGAATATCAGCCAGTCAACGAACTTGACAGCGGCGGACCCGGTAGAGCAAGCGGGGTCTTGGAGGCTGTCTTTGGAAGAGAGTATCGTGCAGGCTTTTAAGAATCGCCCCGAGTTGGAACAGCAGTTGGTGCAGAGGGATATCAGCAAGCAGCAGAGGCGATCTATTCAGGCGGGGCGTTTGCCTCAACTGAGTGTTGGGGGTAGTTACAACGTGCTGGGACAAGACCCTGATAACCCCGATCCGTATACTTCTCGCGGCTGGGCAGACGGGTATTCGATCCGGGCGAGTCTGACTTGGAGTATCTTCGACGGGGGCGCGGCGAACGCCAGGGTGAGACAGCGGGATGCTGATATTACGATCGCTGAAAGTCGATTTGACCAACTCCGCAACCAAGTGCGCCGGGAAGTGGAACAAGCTTATTTTGGCTTGGAATCGAGTTTTGAGAATATCGAAACTTCAGAGGCGGGAGTTTTGCAGTCGAGGGAAGCTCTGCGTTTGGCCAGACTCCGCTTTCAAGCTGGTGTGGGTACTCAGACGGATGTGATTCAGGCGGAAACTGATTTAACTAGGGCTGAGAGAAACCGATTGTCGGCCATTGTCACCTATAACCTGGGGCTTTCGTCTCTCCAGCGGGCTGTGAGCAATCTTCCGACTAATAACCTCTCGGATGCTCCTTGAGATTGAGTTGGGGCGATTCCTTACGGGATAGCTACGCTCGCGCGCACCTTTTATCACAAAGGCAATTAGACATCGGGTATTAAACGTCCGACACATTAGTTAATATTTTGTAATAGAGTTCCATGTCAACTGCGTTAAGGAATCGGCAATGGCCAATATCAAGTTTGTGAAGGAAAATCAGGAAGTCATCGCAGCAGACGGAGCCAATTTGAGGCTCAAAGCTCTAGAAAACCGCATCGATTTGTACACATTTTCGGGAAAGATGATGAATTGCGGGGGCTACGGTCAATGCGGCACCTGCATTGTGGAAATTGTAGAGGGCAGTGAAAATCTGTCGCCCCGCACTGACTTTGAGAACCGCAAGCTCAAGAAAAAGCCCGAAAACTATCGGTTGGCTTGTCAAGCTATGGTTAATGGCCCGGTGAGCGTGAAGACTAAACCGTGACTTTCAGAGGGCAGAAGGCTAGAGATGCAGAAGCAAAGAAAAATGCAGAATGCAATAATTTTGTTTTTTTTTCCTATTTCACTGTATAATCACGCATTTTGCCGGTCTAGGAAAAAAAAACTTGGTTTCTAGGACAAATAAGAGATAGGGCAGCAAGGCATCGAGCCAGAAAGAGGGTTTCGACGCTTGTCGGTAAGCTCTTCTTCTGTGTTCGAGTTTGCCTTTTGCCTTTGAGTGATATCCTAGTTGTGTGTGTTTTTCTATTTTCCGATAGAGGCGAGCGTCTTCATGGAAGTTAACGATTTAGGGTTTGTGGCAACCATTCTGTTTGTATTGGTTCCCAGTGTTTTTCTAATCATTCTGTACATTCAAACAGCTAGCCGTCAAGGTAGAAAAGATTAGCAACTGCTGCTATTTCTGTCTGGCTTTGCTGCTTGCAAAAAAAGCGCCAACAGCTTTTTGCTGAGGCGCTTTTTTTGTTAACTGTTGAGTTTTAGCTGCTAACTCTTAACAATAAGATCCTAGCCGACTGTGCGGGCTAGCAAGACCGGACAGTTGGCATAAACTCGCACGTAGTCTGATAGCGAATTTCCTAGGAGTCGATCGATATCCACAAAGTTTTTGGCAACGCTGGGTCGCCGATCCGGGGAACCGATTACCAACAAGTCGGCATTCAAGTCGTCTGCAATCCGACAAATTTCTTCCCCTGGCTTGCCTGTAGCACTCACGCAGCGGTAGCTAACTCCCATTTGTTTGGTTAGCGCTACTGCCGGAGCTAATACGGGGTCTTTTTCAGCACTTGCTGTTAAATCTTCGCTGGCTTTTCCCGTCAAATCTTTGGTGACGTGTACTAAAACTATCTCTCCGCCACTGACTTCTTTGACCAAAGATAGCGCAAGCTGCAATGACTGTTTGGCAGCTTCTGATTTGTCTACCGCTACCATGACGCGCTTGATTTTTTTGACGTAAATGTCGTCTTTGACTAACAGCATCGGTCGGGATGTTAGCTGGAAAACGTACTGGCTTACTGAGTTTTCCAAAATCGATTGCAGCCTTCCGAGTCCCCGGGAACCCATAATTACTAAGTCGGATTGTTCTTCTTCTGCGACTTGGCAAACGGTGGTTTTCGGGTCTCCCTGTTTGAGCCGCGGGTTGACTTTGCTGGGATCTATTTTCAAAGACTGGACTGCTTGTGCTAAAATCTTTCCTCCTTCTTCCAACTTCTCGGCCATGCCATCGGAGGTTACTTGCGGCGGCACGACGTGCAAGACGGTGACAGAGGTTTGTTGCAAGGAAGGGATGTCCATCAACATATTAAACATCTCTTCGCACAAGCCGCGACCGGCTACTGCTACTAAAATTTTTTCTATCATGGTTTTGGCGGTAAAAACAGTTGAGTTTTCTTGTGCGACGTTAAACTAGGGCGTTGGTACTCTAGTTTCTTACTGTCAAGCATAAGCCTGAAGTTTGTCTTATGATTTGTAGAAATGTAGCGTTTTGGAACGATTTGTAAAGTGTTAGAGAACGATCGAACTCAACCAGAACTCGCACCGACTGGTGCTATTCAAAATCGGCGCGGGATGGACTCTGAGGGCTGGTTTGAATATTTGGTGCGAGTGTATCCTCACCATACTGACTACAGCGGTGTGGTTTGGCACGGGACTTATATTGCTTGGATGGAGGAAGCTAGGGTGGAAAGTTTGCGCTCTCTCGGCATCGAGTATGCAGACTGGGTGGCGCAGGGTTTGGAATTGCCCGTGGTGGAACTTTCGCTGCGCTACCACCGGGCTGTACAAATGGGTCAATCTGTAGCAGTCAGAACGCGGATCGCTGCTACCGAGGGTGTGCGGCTGCTTTGGGATTACGAAATTCGATCGCCTGATACTCAGGAGTTATATGTGACAGCACAGGTAACTTTGGTTGGTGTCGATCGCGACAAGAACAAGATTATCCGGCAATTGCCACCGGCACTAAAGGAGGCTTTAACAAGGCTTTCTGTTAAACCTTCAACCTAAGCTGCTGTTAACTATAAAAAATAGTTGGTGCAGCCCTAGTAAGTAGAGTGCGTGACTTTTGAGTCACTCCATTCGTCGCCCAAATTTTATTTGGTCACGCACCCTACACAACTGCCTTCTGCCTTCATTGGAACTTTTAATAATGTCAAAAAAACTGGGATTGCCAGAGCCAAATATTGAACTTCAGCGCAATATTTTGGAAACAACAGAGTTAAACTCTGCCTTAACAACTGAAGACAAAACTCTTGTTTCTGGAAAGCCAGACAGTTTAAAGAACGGTGAATTAGCTGAGAGTCAAGGCAAAATTTGGGCGATCGCATCGCTGTCGGCGGCGCTGCTAGCGGTGTCGCTGGCTGCGATTTTTATTAGGTTGAGCGAACGGGAAATCAGCCCTAATGCTACGGTTTTTAACCGTTTGTGGATAGCAACTGTAGTATTTGGAGTGTGGAATGGTGCGGGTGCTGCGCGTCGCCGAATGTCTGGGGTGGAAGTTGAAGAGCGATCGAACTACACTCTGCAGGATGTGATGCTGTTAACAGCGGTAGGCGTGGTTTCTTCTGCTTCTGTGGGTTTCTGGGCCTGGTCACTGAGTCAGACTAATGTCGCTAATTCTACTGTACTGCGAAACTTAACTCCTTTATTTACTACTTTGGGGGGATGGCTGCTGTTGGGGCGGCGCTTTGACAGCCGATTCTTGGTGGGACTGGCGGTGGCGTTGTCCGGCGCAATTGCGATCGGCATGGACGATTTGCAAACTGCGGGAGACAATCTTGCCGGCGACATTGCTGCTCTTTTATCGGCGATGTTTTATGCAGGAAATCTGCTCATTTCAGAACATTTGCGAACCAAGTTTCCGGCAACAACTATATTGATGTGGCGCTGTTTTATGGGCAGTATATTGATTTTGCCACTGGTTTTGCTGGCAGGAGATCGAGTTTTCCCTTATTCTTGGCAGGGATGGCTGACTGTAATTGCTTTGGCGGTGATTTGCCAAGCTTTTGGTCAGGGACTGCTTATCCACAGTCTAGGTCGTTTGTCCTCGGAATTTGTAGCTTTTTTCCTGCTGCTAGAACCCGTAATTACGGCTATTATGGCTTGGGTGCTGTTTTCGGAAAGTTTGAGCTTGTTTAATTGGTTTGCTTTTTCTGTGGTTTTGGCTGGAATATATTTGGGAAAATCTAGCGGTTCAGTCGCTAAAAAATGAAACTAAAAGGAAAAATAATTAAATGATTCCAAGATCAATTAGCCGGAATCGCTGGCATTATGAGTTTACTTTTCTGCCTCAATATTTAGAGGTGCTGTTTGCTAAATTGCGGATTGCTGTGGTGTTCGGTGGCGACTGCGATCGCCCTGGTTCTGTGATTTACAAAACTCACAATCCCCGCGCTTGGAAAAGTTACGAAATCGTCGCCCGCGAGATTGCTAAAGCCTTAGCAGAAATAGGCTTTCAGCAAGTATTTGTCATTCCTGACGACATGAATTTCCCGGAACGACTCAAACAAAACAATATCCATTTAGTGTGGCTGAATACTGGCGGAGTCCAGGGCTACAATCCTGTTTGTCACACTCCCGCATTGTTGGAAATGTTGGGAATGCCTTATGTCGGCCACAATCCTTTAAATAGTTCAACTTTAGATAACAAACACGCTTTTAAGCGGGAACTGCAATCAGTCGGAATTAAAACCGCTCCGTTTATGACTTGGCATCCTTCTCAAGGGATTTTGCAGCCTAATTTGCATCAGCGTTTTGCCATTGCTTTTGGTGACTATCAAGGGCCGTTTGTTGTTAAACCAGTATCCGGTCGCGCTTCGCTGCACGTTCATTTTGTAGACAAGATTGAGAGTTTGTCTCAGGCGGTTTCGGAAGTTCACCGAGACACTCACAATACTGCTTTAATTGAAAAGTATTTGCCGGGACGAGAATTTTGTGTAGCGGTCTGTGGCTATGTTACTTATGCTAAAGGCAGATTTTATAAAAATACCAAACCCTTTGCTTTTTCGACTGTAGAGCGAGTGCTGGAGCCGGAAGAACGCATCTTTACTTCTATGGATCAAAAGGCGATTACGGCCGACAGAGGACGGTTGATGGGCGGTGAGGAACCTGAACTAAAACAAGAGTTAATTGAGTTAGCTCGAAAAATTTATTGGGAGTTTAGTTTGAACAGTTTGGTGCGGATCGATGTCCGAAGTGATGCTGATGGCTCGCTTTATGTTTTGGAAGCAAATCCCAAACCGGATCTGAAACACCCAGGGGAAAATGTGACGAGTTTGGTAGCTTTAGGTTTGGCGGAATACGAGATGAGTTATAACGATTTAATTTTTAGTTTACTGGCGGATAGGTTGGATTATTTGTTGACTCAGCATATCCAAATTATTCCTCATATTGTGGATTTGCTTCATTAATCGGACTGGCAGGGTGCGCTGGGCGCACCTTACCTGTAAACAAAATGGCTTTGTAAAGAAATATAAATTGTTGAGCCAAGTGAACACAGGCTGGCAAGTTGTGATAGCTTTGAGTAAGATAGCGATTTGTAGATGTCCATTTTTTTGTTAGCATCAAAGTCACTCTATTTATATTAATTAGATAAAACAAATGCAAGCATTACTTTTATTTATAGGATTTGGAGGCGGGGCATTAGTCTGCTGGCTAATTTTGAATAAGCGAAATTCCCGCAATTTGGTGCGGATGAAGGGTTCGCAGGAGGCTATATCGAATTTGGCGGCTCAGTTGGATGCCCGAAATTCGGAATTGCGGCAAAAGGTTCAGAATGAAAATAAGTTAAATTCTGAATTATCCCAGTTGCAAAGTCGGTTTGAGGCTGTGACTCGCGAGCAAGATATTTTAAAAAATCAAGTGTCGGAAATGGAAGAATTTTTGGCAGGAATTGCCAAAGATAGATCGCAAATTGATGATCTGATTGCTGATTTGCAGTTTCAGCTAGAAAATGCTCAACAAGCTGAGTCGCAGTTAGCAGAAGTGGCAGAACTTAAAGATCAGTTAGAAGTTGCGGAGCAGGAGCGATCGCAGCTTAACGCTCAATTGCTGGAAAAGCAAGCAGAGTTACAGGCGGTTGATGCAGAACGTTCTCAATTTCAGGCTCTGCTGTCGGAATTTGAGAGTCAGTTGGAAACGGCTAGCCAAAGCCGATTGCAGGTACAGTACCAGTTGTCGGAAATTCAAATTAAGTTCGATCGCTCGAATGAAGAGCGGGAGCAACTTCAGTCTCAACTGTCGGGTTTGCAAAATCAACTGCAATTAGTCGAAACAGAGCGATCGCAATTTACTTCGGAATTGTCAGATCTACAAGCTCAATTGGAGAGTGCAGAGCAAGAACGCGAAATACTCAACTCTCAATTGCAAACCGCTCGCGAACAAGCACAGCAACCTCCATTTGAATTATTAGAACTGCAAAGACAGTTAGAAGCTGCTAATCTGGATAAAACGCAGTTAAACTCTCAAGTTAAGGAAGTACAACTTCAATCCGAAATGGTTGTTTTAGAGCGAGAGAGACTGCTGGCTAAGTTGTCAGAATTGGAGTATCAGATACATCGCAAGGAGGGAGATAGCTCGCAACTCCTATCTCAGTTACCAGAATTGCAAGCTCAATTAGAAACTGCTAATACAGAACGATCGCAGCTTTATTCTCAATTGTCGGAATCCCAAAGTCAAATCGAGACAGCCAACCAGAACCAAACTCAACTTCAATCTCAAGTATCCGACTTAGAAGCTCAGCTAGATAGCCTGCGTCAAACTCGTTCTGAATTAGAATCTCAGCTAGAAACAGCTAACACAGAACGCTCGCAACTTTATTCTCAACTCTCAGAAATTCAAAGTCAAGCCGAGACAGCAAACCAGAATCAAAATCAACTTCAATCTCAAATCTCGGAGTTAGAGCACAACTTAGAAAGTGTGCGTCAAAATCGCTCTGAATTGGAATCTCAACTCACTTTTCAAATCTCGCAATTGCAAAGTCAAACCGAGACAGCTAATCAGAATCAAACTCAACTTCAATCTCAAGTATCCTATTTAGAAGAACAGTTAGAAACTGTGCGTCAAAGTCGCTCTGAATTGGAATCTCAGCTCACTTCTCAAATCTCGCAATTGCAAAGTCAAATCGAGACAGCCGATCAAAATCAAGCTCAACTTCAATCTCAAGTTTCCGAGCTAGAACATCACCTAAATAGTCTGTATCAAACTCGCTCTGAATTAGAAGTTCAGCTAGAAACAGCTAACACAGAACGATCGCACCTTTATTCTCAACTCTCGGAATTCCCTGCTCAAATCGAGACTGCCAATCACAATCAAAATCAACTTCAATCTCAAATCTCCGAGTTAGAACATCAGTTAGAGAGTGTGCGTCAAAGCCGCTCTGAATTGGAATCTCAGCTCACTTCTCAACTCTCGCAATTGCAAAGTCAAATCGAAACAGCTAATCAAAATCCAACTCAACTTCAATCTCAAGTATCAGAATTAGAAAATCAGTTAGAAAGTGTCCGTCAAAGTCGCTCTGAATTGGAATCTCAGCTAGAAACTGCTAACAGAGAACGATCGCACCTTTATTCTCAACTCTCGGAAACTCAAAGTCAAATCGAGAGAGCAAACCACAATCAAGCTCAACTTCAATCTCAAGTATCCGAGTTAGAACACCAACTAGAGACAGTTTATCAAGAACGCTTGCTGCTAACATCGCAACTTTCCGAAGTGGGCGATCGACAATCTGAGCATTTTGACTCGGAATCAAAGCAAATTGAAGCATCTACTTCTAATCCCAACGTTTTGAACAGTCAAAAAATTGTTGTTTCTCACCAGGGTCAAGGCGATTATACTACTATTAGCGAAGCGCTGAAAAATGCAGCACCGGGCACGCGCATTGACGTGCATCCAGGCGTTTACCGCGAAAGTTTAATTATCGACAAATCGGTAGAAATTATCGGCAACGGAGAGGTCGATCGCATTGTGGTTGAAAGTATCAATTCAAACTGCATTAAAATGGCAACTGACCGTGCTTTAGTGCGGGGATTAACCCTGAGCGCGACAGGGAAATATTACGCTGTAGATATTCGCAAAGGCGAGTTAATCATAGAAGACAGCGATCTCACTTCTGCGGACTATTCTGTGGTGGGAATTTGCGGCCCTGATGCAAATTGTATTCTCCGCCGCAGTCAAATTCATGATGGGGTATGGAACGGAATTTTTATATCGGATAATGCGAAAGCAACGGTGGAAGATTGCAGTATTTTTGACAACGGCAGTTTGGGAATAGGTGTCGGATTGGGAGGAAAATTGATCGTGCGCCGGTGTCGGATTAATGGTAATGAAGGTGAGGCGATAGGCATTTACAGAGATGGCATTGCTACCGTGGAAGATAGCGATTTAACGGGCAATCCTGGGGGTGCTTGGCGCATTGCAGATAACGGATACCTACGCAGCAAAGAAAATCAAGAATAGAAGAAGAAAGAAGGAAGAAGGAAGAAGGAAGAGAATTCCCAATTAGCGATTACCAATCCCCGATTGCCAATTACCAATTACCAATTACCAATTCTAAATGCCTAACAATCGAGCTGGATTGTGTTTCATCATTAAATCAATTTCGTGCGAAGAAATGCCTTGATTTATCAATTTTTCCACAAATAATTTGTAACCTTCCGCCGGCAAAGGGTCTGGTTTCCTTCCTAAATCCGTGCTCATAACAAAATGCTCTGCTCCTATTAGTTTAATCGCTGCTGCCATCTTACTAATAGAAACTTGATGCCAGTTTTTGTGTCCGTCATCAGCGGCATTTTCTCCCATCAAATCGTTGACAAATGCGAGTTCTAAAAATGCTCCCATCTGGGCGGCTGTTTGCATATTTTCTAGGGACAAACCCGGTACATCTGCCATTGCGTGGGTAATCAGGATGTTCTTAATGTTGAGAAGGTTAGCTTCAGCTACAACTGCCATCACTTCTTCTGAGGAAATATGACCAGTTTCTAATATCAAATTCTCTTTGGCTACAATCTTCAACACCGCTGCTGTTTTCGGTAAAACTTTGCCATTTTTCGCAACTTTAATCCCTATTCCCGATTTGTGAAAAACCTGTAAGTGATGCTCTGCGTCAACCGTTGGCAGCCACACTACTTTACCGTATTTGCCCCCGACGCGGTGCATTGCATCTACAGCGTCGGGATTAATGCCACCGACAGCATGATTGAGAACAACTCCTCCGAAAACTTCAATTTCTGGTACTATTTTATTAACCAAAACTGCCCGTGCTGCTGTGCTGGTATAATGATTTTTCAATACAACAGCTTTCATCTTCGCACTAGCAGCTAATTTCGCTACCTCAAAATCGTCTAACCTGCGGGGAATCACATCAGGAGAAGAATGGATGTGAAAGTCGATCGCACCTTCAATCGTGCTCTTTGGCAAATTGACCATCGGCGAATCTCCGACAGCATAAACTGGCAGACAAAACCAATAGCAAACCATCCAAACTAACGTAAAAAAACAGCTTGCATTCATCCCCTCTTCCCTTCTCCCCTCTGCGTTCTCTGCGCCCTCTGCAGTTCATTCTCTTTTAATTCTCTCCAATAAAAGATTTAACCGCATTTGCTAAAGCTGCTGCATTCTCTTCGTGCATACCCAAAGAACCGGGAATAACTAGCGATTCAACACCCGGTAATTCCGTTAATGCTTCCATTTCAGCCTTTGATTTGGGCGGCGCATTCTCAGCAATTACAACCATCACCGGCACTGCTAATTGTTGAAAATTATCTGTAAATTCCGATCGCACTTTAGCCGGATCTAAACCACCCGTCACAAAGGCAGCGGGACCGTAGCGAGCACCGGGTTTTTGCGTAATTTTCCACTTATTTTGAATGAAATCGGGCGTGACTTTAGCTGCATCGACGTAGACGTGACGCCGATACATCAAACTGAGGAAAGACGGCGCAGTGTTTAGTTTGTATAGGAATTGTCCCAGTAAGGGCGATCGTACTAATTCTCTCACAATTCCATGCCACCCGCTTTGCTGTTTGCTCATCGTCGGCAAAGGTCCGCGCCAAGTCGGCGCAGCTAACACAATCTTTGACCAAACATTAGGCTTTGATTGCGCTAATTGCATCACATAACCCGCAGCATGACCTGCTGCAACTACAGCAACCGGACTATTAAAAATTGACTCAACAAAATTTTTCAGAAATTGATGGTACAATTGCGGTTTATAGTCGGTTCGCGGGCGATTAGATTCGCCAAAACCCGGCCAATCTAAGCTCACAACTTGAAAGTTAGAAGCTAACAATTCTGCTAAAGGACGCATTTCTTCTCGCGTGGAAACTGTACTGAAAGCAGGCAGCAGCAATACAGGATTTCCCTGTCCTCTGGTTTCGTAAATAACTTTGATTTGCGTTTCTTTCCAATTCCAGATATATTCTTGAACTGAGGCGGGATAGTTGCCAGAACCGGATTTTGTTAAATTTGTAGTTTGAGTCATAACTGTTGATTCTTTTAATTTGCTTCGGCTTGCTTGTTCAATTCACAAGCAAGCGCCTTATTTTTCATCATTTGAAAGATGTTGTAAAATCCGTTAGCGCGGGAAGGTGTCAGACTCACATTCAATCCCGTGTCTTGAATAAAATCTGGGGTAATGGTGACAATTTCAGCAGGCGTTAATCCGCTCAAACCTTCCACCAGCAAGCCAACTAATCCTTTGACTAACTGAGCATCTGAATCGCCTTGATACAATACTTTTCCGTCTGCCAAATTTGCAGTAATATAAACTTGCGACACGCAGCCAGAAACTTTGTTTTCCGGCAGTTTGTCGCTTTCGGGAAATGCTGGGAGTCGCTTGGCATACCACAGCAGTTGTTCGTAGCGCTGTTTTGGATCGGAGTGTCGCTGAAAGCGCTGGACGATTTTAGCTAGGGCTGCGGGTAGCGCGGTGTTTGCGGACATGATTCACTCGTAGCGGTTTACTTCGTTAATATTATACATTTAATTTTGCCGACGGGTGCGATCACCTGCTCATCTGCTCCCACTGAAGCAGTCTTCAGGTGAATAGGTTATTGTTATTGTAGTTAACGAGTTCTAGCGTTCAAAACCGAGGAAATATGGTATTTAGTGCTGTTAATGAAGATTGGTGTCGAGTCGTTATGAACCGCGAAACGCGCAGAATTGTTAAAAGCTTGCAGCCAGAGGGCTTGAATGTATTAGAAATATCCGGCAATAATTGGGGTAATTGGGAGTCTTTCAAAAGCTATAAATCACTTAAGTATCCCGATTTTGATATTTGCGATTCTTGCCTCGATGAAACATTTGATTTGATAATTGCCGAGCAGATATTTGAACATTTACTGTGGCCTTACCGCGCTGGAAAAAATATATATAGAATGCTCAACAGCAAGGGATATTTTTTAATAACCACACCCTTTTTAATTCGCATTCACGATCATCCTACAGATTGCTCTCGCTGGACAGAAACTGGCATCAAATACTTGCTTGCTGAATGCGGTTTTAATTTAGAAAGCATTCAAACAGGAGCCTGGGGAAACCGAGCTTGTGTGGTGGCAAACTTTGCCAGGTGGGAGCTTTACAATCCCTCCATTCATTCGCTCGCAAACGAGCCGGATTTTCCCTTGGTAGTTTGGGCGATAGCGCAGAAATAACTAGGCAAAAAGACGATTTTATCGAAAAGAAAAGCGGTATAATATATTGTGAAAAAAATCGGGCTACAACATCGCATTTTTCCGGCAGTCATCTTCTTAGGATTGGGTTTGCTATTCACCATCGCCCTTTCGCTTTCTTTTGGTGCGGTATCCATGAGTGCCGATCAATTGTGGCAAGCATTTCTGCACCGAGGTGATGCTGTCAATCAGACTATTTTATGGGAATTGCGTTTGCCCAGAGTTGTGGCAGCGCTGACGGTTGGTGCGGCTTTAGGAATGTCGGGGGCGTTGCTGCAAGGTTTGCTCCGCAACGGTTTAGCAGATCCTTTTGTATTAGGAATTTCGGCTGGTGCGGGGTTGGTTGCGATTACCATGCTGACGTTGGGAATATTTCAAACTTGGGTGCCTTTGGCGGCTTGGATAGGTGCTATTTTAACTTCGATGCTGGTCTACTTTTTGGGAAAAACTAAAACTGGCATTTCTGTTGAACGTTTGGTTTTAGCCGGTGTGGCTGTGAGTTCTCTGTTTGGGGCAATACAAACTACACTGCTGCTGTTAGCTGAAGACAGCCGTTTGCAAGCTGCTTTGAATTGGTTAATCGGTAGTTTGAACGGTCGCGGTTGGTCGGATTTGCAGGTGGCGGCACCTTATATTTTGACTGCTTTGCTGTTAGGATGTTTTTTAGGGCGCTCGATAAATTTGCTGGCTTTGGGCGACGATTTAGCTGTTGGTTTGGGGGTTTCGCTGGTACGATCGCGCTTGTTGATTGGGGGTGTTGCTACTTTGCTAGCTGCGAGTGCTGTCAGCATCGGCGGATTGATTGGTTTTGTGGGATTGGTTGTGCCTCACGGGGTGCGTTTGTTGGTTGGTAATGATTATCGGTTTGTGTTGCCGATGAGTGCGATCGGCGGTGCTTGGGTGTTGACTTTTGCTGATTTTTTGGCTCGTTTGGGTGCGGCAGAATTGCCTGTGGGTACGGTGACGGCTTTGTTGGGTTCTCCGCTGTTTGTCTGGCTGCTTTATCGGCGTTCTAGTTATTAAGAAGAAGGAAGAGAGAAGAAGGAAGAAAGAAGAGGGAAAAAGGAAGACGCAAAATTAATTACCGATTACCGATTACCAATAACTAATAACCAATAACCAATAACCAAATATCATGTCTTTACAAATTCACAATTTAACAGGTGGTTACGGCGAAGTTGCGATCGCCCACAACATCACTTTATCTTTACAACCAGGTGAGTGGTTGAGTCTCATCGGTGCCAACGGTTCTGGTAAGTCTACTTTTTTGAAGTTAGTTAGCCGCATCCTAACTCCGCAGCAAGGAAGTGTGTTGCTTGATGGCAAAGCAATTCATACTCAACCTGCGGCTGTTGTCGCTCAAAAATTAGCGATGTTGCCACAGCAGCAAACAGTACCGGAAGGTTTGACGGTAAGGCAATTAGTTAGTTTGGGGCGTTCTCCTCATCAGGGTTGGTGGCAGTGGGAATTGAGCAAGGAAGATGCGGAAAAGGTGGAGGTTGCGATCGCTCAAACTGGGATTGAGGAATTTCGAGATCGCCCTGTCGAACAACTCTCAGGAGGCGAACGCCAGCGCGCTTTCCTCGCCTTAGCTTTGGCTCAAAATCCGCAAGTTTTGCTATTAGATGAACCTACTACTTATTTAGATATTTGCTATCAGTTGCAATTGTTAGATTTGCTTAATAAATTAAATGTAGAACACAAATTGACGATTATTACGGTGTTGCATGAAATTAATTTAGCTGCTAGGTACAGTTCGCGCATTGCTATGTTAAAGAAAGGGAAACTTTTTTGTGTAGGAACTCCCGAACAAGTTTTAACTCCTGATAATTTAGCTAAGATTTTTGGGGTAGAAGCTATCATTTTAGAAACTTCTGTAGGCTTGCAGATTTGTGCGATCGCTCCTACTCTTCACACTTAAGAATCTATACTAAGTAAAAGCTGGTACTCGCACGAAATTCTCAATATCTTCATAATCATTTCAATTAATTTATTCCCGCAATCCGCTGTTCTATCTGAGTGCCACAGGCTTTAAACTATTGCCTAGTATTGGTTCCAAAGGCTCGAATAAAACTTAAGAGATACTTAAAAAATCAGAACTCAGGCAATAAATGCGACTTGTTATACAAAATATCCAGTAAACTATTGATATTTAAATCATTAAGCGCTCAAGTGCGATCGAACTTCCCGTCAATTCTGTCTCAACCTGGCCTAAACTCGGTGTAACTCCAGCCAAAACTATGTACAAAACTTTGTTTTCTCGTACCGCTATCCTGTTGCTGAGTTTAGCATTTACCGCTTGCTCCGTCGCCACTCAACCCCAAATTCAGCCATCAACTCCTGCTGTTTCCCCACCAGCAAATCAACCACAAACAGCTAACAGCGAATCTATACAAAAAGTTGTAGCTTTAACACCTTTAACGGCGGATATTATCCATCAACTAGACCCAAGCAAACTTGTAGGAATTCCAGGCAGCACATTAGTCAGCAGCAACCCCAAATTTACAGGGATTACCCCAGTAACTGCCGAACGCACACCTCCCAATTTGGAAAAAATCATCACATTGAAACCGGATTTGGTGGTAGGTGCGTCGGGATTTCACGACCAAACAATGCAAAAATTGCAGCAGCTTGGAATAAAAACCTTACTTACTCAAGTTGATAGCTGGAAATCCCTCGAAGAGTTAACAACTACTTTAGCTAAATCCCTCAATACGAATCCCGAACCTCTGTTAAAACGCTACCAAAGATTTTTAACAGACATCCCAAATCAAAGCCCTGCCACTTTAGTTTTGGTAAGCAGACAACCAATTTTATCTCCAAATCAAAGCAGTTGGGCTGGAGATTTGCTGGGTAAGTTTAACGTGAAAAATGTTGCCGCCCAGTTGCAAGGAGATAGCCCTGTTCGAGGCTACGTGACGCTTTCAGCGGAAAAGGTTTTAGAGGCTAATCCCGAAGTTATCATTATTGTCGATCGGGAAGAAGGAATTTTAGACAAATTTAAATCTGATTCATTTTGGAATCAACTAACAGCCACTAAAAATAATCGAGTTTACGTTTTTGACTACTACGGATTGGTCAACCCAGGGAGTATCGAAAAAATTGAGCAAGCAACTGCTCAACTTAAACAAGTTCTAGCTAAAAAGTAGAGGGGGTTACAGAAACTGACAGAAGTAAGTCATTACTAAAACCCCAGTTTAACTAGGAACTGTTGAAGAAACCTTGCTAATTACACTGTGGGTAATAGCTGTAGAAGGCGTAAAAGCAGACCCGATTTTGATAGATCCAAAATCTATAGAAATGCTGGAACAGATTGACTACCATTTCTCTAAAAGTGAGAAAGGGCGCAGCGATCGGAAACCTGGTTTTTAAGCCTGACTTCCTATGCTGTCGCATCGCCCTCAAGAAGCTAGATCCAGAGGTGGCAAACCGCGCAACTGTCGCAGCGAGTTGATACACCTCTGACAGTCGCAGCCAAACAGCGCCGCCGCCGCATCGCTTTCTTCTTCCGAAAAATCCAGCATCGCCGTCTGTTCGTCAGCAGGGCGCTGCCAAGCGATCGTCGGTTTAGAATTAGCAGCAGCAGCTTTGGCGGGGAGTCGCACGCAAGTCAGACGCTGAGTGTGGGGCGATCGCACGCAGCGGGGCGAATCAGCCGATTGGCTTGGTGTTTCGCCAATTTGAGCGGGATTTGCGATCGCGCTCAAAGACATCAGAGATCCAAACAGCGTCGGACTTACAAGTAAAGTGAGGAGCAATCTATTCATTTGTCGTCCTTAAGAACTTCAACGTACACATTAGCCGATTATCTGTTGCAATTCAACAAGGTTTTTGTCCCCCATCAGTAGGATTTGTCGTTATTAAGGCTTAAAAGCCCAATATTTACCGCCCAAAACTTCAACAATTATTCGGGTATTAGCAACCAGCATTTTCTGATAAGTATCACCTTCGCTCCTCAGTTTAAGATTTGTTGCAATTTGAGTAAGTTTAGCTTGCCAGTGATAACAAATTCATCCAAGGCGGGTAAACTGATTTCAGCAAGGGTTACTCGAAGCAGCGAACAAATTTACTTCAGAAACCAGGTGGGGAGTGATGAGTACAGTTTTAGTGGTGGAAGATTCCCGCAGTCAGCGGGAGTGCATTTCACATCAGTTGAGATGCAGCGGATTGAATGTAATTCAGGCATCTGACGGTGTGGAAGCGCTAGATAAAATTGAGAAAAGTTGCCCTGATTTAGTATTATTAGATGTCATAATGCCCCGTCTAGACGGTTACGGTGTTTGTCGTTTAATTAAAGCTAATCCCGAAACTCGGAACATACCGATCGTATTTTTAACAGGCAAGGGACAGCAATTAGCTTTATTTTCCCGGGCGATCGATCGCGCCGAGGCTTATGTTAGCAAACCTTGGCAGCCGAGGGAACTTTTGGCAACGATCAAAAAAGTTTTGCTCAATGCCAATATTAAGTTCGATCGAGCTTCTGCTGAGGCTTGGACGGAATACGGAATTTTAAACTTAAATACAGTCGAACTTTATCAAAGCCACGCCGATGCTTGGACAAAATACAGCGCCCAAATTATTAAATTGTACGATTCCAGCTTAGCAGCTTTCGAGCAAGCTTTGGCAATTGAACCGAGTCACTCGAATGCAAACAAGTATCGCAACCGAGTCCAGACAATCCGGGCAATTTGGATGAAAAAATTAGAGCAAACTAAACCTTGCAAAGTGTGCGATTATTACTACGGTAAGGATGGAATCACTTGTGCAGTGCATCCGGCTGGTCGCCCTCAAGAAATGTGTCGTGATTGGGACTTTAATTAAACAAAAATGAAAACAAATAACCGTGCTTACTTAGAAACCTTGCTGCAAGAAAGGAACGAATATCCCGAAAGAATTGCTGAAATTGATGAAAAAATTAATGCCACTTTCCGCAAAAATTACGCCATTTTAGTAATGGATATGTCGGGATTTTCGCGCACGACCGTCCGCTACGGAATTATTCATTTTTTGGCAATGATTCACCGGATGCACGGAATTGTCAAACCGATAATTTCCGAATACGGTGGCACTGTAGTTAAGGAGGAAGCAGACAATATTTTTGCAGTTTTTGCTGATGTAAAAGCGGCGGTAGAAGCTGCGATCGACTCTGTGAAACACACGGCGGCTGTTAACACGACACTGCCGCCGGAAATGGATATTTACCTCTGCATTGGTATCGGTTGTGGCGATGTTTTGATGCTGGAAGGAGAGGATATGTACGGTTCCGAATTTAATCTAGCATCGAAGCTGGGAGAGGATTTAGCGGAACGGGGAGAGATTTTACTCACCTCAGCAGCCTTTGAAAAATTGGAAGGTGATAAGCAAGATTGGGAAAGAGTGGATTTTTCGATTTCGGGTTTGGAGTTGGTGGCGTACAAGCGGATGTAATCCGGTGAATTTCTGTTGTCTTCTCGTTCTTTACCATGCTGGAAAATGAGAACATGACTTGCGCCAGCCTTGACTAGAAACCCGGTTTCTTCGCAGATATCGGGCGACTCAGCTATTTTCTAGAAACCGGGTTGAGGAGGCTATATTTTAACAGAATATCGAACTCAAATAAAATTTAAAATCAGATGATTGAGGAACACAAACCTTGGCAATCTATCAATTTATCCGCTATGGGACAGCGGCTGGCTTGGCTGCAGCAACAGCCAGACAAAGTTATTTTTTGCAAAGAGTCTGGTGTTCACTATGTTGCAGTCACAAAAGAGCGATCGCACATTAAGCTATCTTTAATAGAAAAAGTCAATCAGCAAACAGATTTACTGCAATCTGTGTTGGATTTCAACAATCCTTTACATCTAGTGTCTGAATATACTCAGGCGATGATGTTGGGTTTAGTATGGCAAAGCCAACCTCAAAGAATCTACATAGCTGGATTTGGCGGCGGCAGAGTTCCTTTAGTTTTGCACCACTATTTGCCGGACACTGTTATAGAATGTGCAGAGGTCGATCCGATCGCGATCGAAGCAGCTACACAGTGTTTTGGGGTGAAATTAGACGATCGGCTAACTGTAACAATTCAAGACGGCCGAGAGTATTTAGAGCAGCAAAAATCAGAGATTCAGTACGATATCATCATGATCGACGTAGCTTTTGGCAACGGCTACTTTCCGCACCGCTTATCCACCAAAGAATTTTATCAAATCTGCGAAAAACACTTGTCAAGCGAGGGAGTTGTACTAGCAAATCTGCTGCACAGGGATCAGTTTTATGCCGAAAAAATCAGGACTTTTCAAAGTGTGTTTTCTCAGGTGTGCCTGTGTGTTTGCCAGGAAAGTAATAGCATTTTGATTGGTAGCAACAGCCAGGTTTTGGAGAAAGATGAGATTGTTGCTAAGGCAAAATATTTGCAAGATAGCCATCAATTTTCCTTTCCATTAACAGACAGGGCGCTTGAGGTAAAAGTAGGTAGAGAATTGGCGGAGGCTGTACCTACTTTAGACAAAGCTCAAATTTTTCATGATGATTCGCCGCCCGCTGGTTATTTTGATTGTTGGTTATTCTGATATCTATAATAAGTCCCGGTTTACTCTTTGTGGAACAGGCATCTTGTCTGTTGCTGATACGCAGTTTATCTCACCGAGGGATTGAAAGAGACTGTTGGATGAAACTACCCTCAGAGTGCGATCTCGGATATAACCATGGACAATAGGGAAACTGAGGACACGGCATTGGCGTTTCCCTACCTCAACATAATCAATCTTCCTCGATAAGAGATATAACCATCGCCCGATTAATTGTAGGGAAACCGCGCGGCGTCCTCTCCTGACTTTAGGTAATATCAATTCCGATACCACCGGATTTGATATAACTCCTATTTCATATATTCAACCATCTGCTGTTCCAGCTTAGCCAACAATGTATCCACATCGGTTGCGGCTTCCTCAAAACAAACAGGAGGTTCAGGCTTAGGTTCAAAAAGAATTAACTTAATTTGACCTTCACCGATCGCCAAAATCGCCACTTCCTTCTCAGGCTTGTGAGCGTTCAACACACCTACAACTTCCTGAATATGACTTTTTACTTGACGGTTCAACTCCTCAACCGCCTCTTTTTTACAATACACAAAACGCGCAGTTTCTGCAATATCAATTGCCAAAATCTCCTCGCTTTCCTCTCCCCTTTCCAGAAATAGCCCCCAAGCCAAAGCAGCCAATTCATGTTGATTAGCTTTCACAAATTTATCTAACTTGCGGCTCCAGCTATTTTCGTTGGGTTTGGACTCAGGGCTATCAAATAAAAACATTTTCTCTTCTTGTTTGTATAAACTAATATTTTACAGTCAGTTGTCAGTTAGCAGTTGGCAGTTGGCAGTTGGCAGTTGGCAGTTGACTGTTGTCATTAGTTACCCATGTCCAATGGCTTCTCCCCAATTACAAATTAGCAATTCCCAATTACCCAAAACCGCTGCGTTTCTATCTTATACCAGATTGCACGCGCCAGAGCGCCGCATAAATTCCGTCCTGTTCGATCAGTTGTTCGTGCTGCCCCGATTCTACCACCAGCCCCTCTTCCATGACACAAATGCAATCGGCATTGCGGACAGTAGAAAGACGGTGGGCGATCGCAATTGTAGTGCGATTTTTGGTGATTCGTTCGAGCGATCGCTGAATTGCGGCCTCAGTCTCGTTATCCACCGCTGAAGTAGCTTCGTCAAGAATCAAAATCGGCGGATTCTTCAAAACAGCCCGCGCAATTGCAATTCGCTGCCGCTGACCCCCCGACAATTTTTGACCGCGTTCCCCTACAATAGTGTTGTAACCGTCCGGCAATTGTATGATAAACTCGTGCGCTTCTGCAATTTTCGCAGCATTTACTATCTCTCGATTGCTTGCTTCAAAACTGCCGTAAGCAATATTTTCGGCAACAGTACCGTGAAACAAAAACACATCTTGACTCACCAATCCGATCGCTCTCCGCAAATCTTTTAAATTCAGGTTATTTAATTCTATCCCGTCGAGATAAATATTGCCGTACTGTACCTCGTACAGCCTCAAAATTAGCTTCACCAGCGTGCTTTTTCCCGAACCAGTAGCGCCAACAATCGCAGTAGTTTTTCCTGCCGACAGAGTCAAGGAAAAATACTGCAAAATCGGCTTTCTTTGATTGTAAGAAAAAGTAACATTTTTAAATTCTAACTCACCCTTAATCGAACTAACTGGCCGCCGAATATCACCCGTGTGAATTGCGATCGGAGTATCCAACAAATTCATCACCCGATTAGTAGAAGCCATTGCGCGCTGGTATTGATCCAGAGTATCTCCCAGGCGAGTCAGCGGCCACAGCAACCGCTGCGTCAAAAACACCAAAACGCTGTAAGTTCCCACAGACAACCGGCCCGCTACAACCTCCAAACCGCCCAGAAATAGCGTTGCAATAAACCCCAAGAAAATCACAACCCGAATCAACGGAATAAAAGCAGCCGAAAGTACGATCGCCCGTCGGTTGCTTTCGCGGTAAGCTTGACTTTGTGCTTCGATGCGCTGAATTTCATAATCTTCGGAAGTAAAACTTTTAATAGTAGTAATTCCCATCAAATTATTCGACAGTTGCCCGTTCATAAAACTCACCTTTTCCCGCACATCAGCATAGAGAGGAGCGAGGCGATTTTGAAAGGCAATCGAGCCCCAAATAATAAAAGGTATCGGCAGCATTGACAGCCCAGCAACACCAGGAGAAGCAGCAAAAAAAGCCGCGCCAATCACAACAACCGTTGTAATTACCTGAATCACCTCATTAGCGCCGTCGTCCAAAAAACGTTCGAGTTGATTGATATCATCATTGAGAATAGAAATCAAACCCCCAGTGCTGCGCTCTTCAAAATAAGCTAACTCTAATTCTTGCAAATGCCCGTAAGCTTCCAGACGTAAATCGTGTTCAATATCCTGAGCCAAATTGCGCCATAAATAATCATAAGCATATTCAAAAAGAGATTCCAACGTCCAAACAACCGCGCTCAAAAGAGTGATAATTGCCAGTTGCCAAAAGACATCTTTTATGCCCCACTGAGCGAGGATAGAATCTTGCTGTTTCACCACCACATCAACGGCAATACCGATTAATGCTGGCGGTGCTAAATCGAAGAATTTATTGAGCAGCGAACAGATACTTGCCAGCCAAGCTTTCAGGCGGTAGCGGCGCCCGTACTTCAGCAGCCGCTTTAGGGGATGGACAGGTTTTGATGGATTTGGTGATGCTTGAGAATCATTCATAGGGCATGGGGCATCGGAAATAGGGCCGAGAATTAAAAATTAGTAGGGTGATCCGCGCGTACCTTACCCTTGTTTAATTTTTAATTCTCAAATGCCCCGTTCCTAGGCTTTAAACGTTAACACTCGCTTTATTTTAGCGACTACACCAACTATTTGCGCCTCGACCTGAACGTCAATTACTGGTTGAATTGGCTTGTAAGCGGTTGGTGCTTCTTCGATTCTGGGTTCTTCGTGCCAGGTAATGCAATCTACGCCTTTTAACCCCAAAGCGGAGTCAGTTTTGTCAACACCTTTGCGACTCATATCGAAGCGCAATCGCGCCCTACCTGCACCGTGAGAAGCCGCCAAAATCGATCGTTCCCCTTCCCAACCAGCAAATAAGACGGCGCGCCCATCGAACCCGGTACAATTACAGGCTGACCGGAATGTGCGGGACAAGCGCCTTTGCGCGTTACCCAGCCGGCACCTTCAGCTAAGGTGATATTGTGAGGCAAATCGTATACTAAGGGAGCTTCGACATCGCCAAAAACTTGCCGCAAACGCAACCGCAGAAATTCTGCTAGCAGCAAACGGTTGATCAAACCGTAGTTAGCGGCTGTTGCTTCCGCTTGCAGGTAGCTGTTCACAAGTTCGGGATTTGCTGCCACAGACAGCGGAAAAAGCCTGGATTCAGGATGTTTCAGAGTTTTCGGCCAGGCTTGGCAAGCTCGATCGCGCCACATTCCGCCGATGTATTTGCCGACATTCCGCGACCCCGAGTGAATCATGAAAGCGATTTGTCCCGATCGAACTCCGCAAGTATAAGCCGTAGCTCGATCGACAACTTCCTCAACCACTTGAATTTCCACAAAGTGATTGCCGCCGACGATAGTACCTAAGCCGCCATCCCTGACTAAGCCGTCGTTTGGGACTAATTCTTCGGGAGCCCATCTGACATCGCCATTCATGGAACCGCCGAGGAAAGTGCGATCGCACTCTGACGCCAACTGCTGGAAATCCGAATTAGCTGCGCTGCCGGTTGGCTTGTCTCGCAAAGCATCCAGCCATCCGGGAATCCCGTGTTGGAACATCGCGCGAGCAGTTTTTGCAGTCATGCTGACATCGCGAGTACCGAAGAAATAATCGCCTTTGAGCAATTCTACAAATCGATCGCGCTGACTGACGAATTGTTCGATAGATAAATCCGCAACGTGTAACCGCATCCTGCAGTTGATATGGGAACCGGTAGCCACCAGAATCACCATTCCTGCTGTTTCTACAATAGACCCGATCGCCACCCCCGAATCCCCGGATGGAAGTCTGGAGTAGCCGCGCGGCAAACGCAGTCGCCTTGAGGGTGTCGAACATTCGCCAAATTTGCTAACTGTTTGAGCGCCTTTGCTTCCACAGGAAAATCCTCTGGGAGCAAAACTTCTGCTGTTGGAGCATCGGCATCTTGCCAGTGTTTTTTTCGAGTAAACTTTATTGTCGTAACTAACCTCAAGACTTGGCCGAGACAAAGCTCGCAAAACTCTGTTAAAGTTTTTTTGCTGCTGCATAAATAGTCTGTTGTGGGTTGCAGTACAACCGCCACAAATGGAAGAGATGTTGTAGTTAGTAAAATAATTTGGTTCAGCAGCAGCAATCTTTATAGAGAGAAGTTGAAGCCAACTTCTCGAATCACTACAAGTATGACACCCCATTTTTCCGGGTAAGTTTACCCAACTTATCTGCCATAGCGAGGTATCCAAGATTTGTGAACCTCTTCCCTGTTATGCTGTTTTTCAGCGCTGTCAGCGCCGCTCAAAGCTCGTTTCCTCCCTTTTCTTGTTAAAGATAAATTAGCTGACTAAGGGTTGAGTTCAGGTTTCCCGAAAACCAGACTGTTTTTTCAATTCCCGCCAATAATCCCCAACTTTTGTTTCTCCCAAAGCCATGCGCATTTTCTGAATCATGCTGCTTCTTACAGGTGGCTTTCCGTAGTAAAGAAATTGACTGATGTCTTTAGCAAGGGCCGCATTCATGAAAGTTTTAACATCTTCGCGAGCCAAATATTTCTCCCGAACCTCCTGCAAATATTCGTCTTGAGCGTTCGTGTGAAATATCGTCCAGCTCGGGTCTTCCATCTTACACAAAGTATATTGGTTGTGAGCCTCCATATATGCGCTAAATGCTTCTTCCAGCAAAAACCTGCCAAACTGGTGTGTTCCTTCAAATCTTGAAGCAATATATTCACCCGCAAATTCTTCCATGACTGCAACGAAGGTACTGTGCTTCATCAAAGAAAAATTGATCGTGCAGGCTTGAATGAAGTACCACCCAGTCCAAGCGTCGAGATGTGGGAAAGATCTGTTAAAACCTCCGCCCACTGCAAAAATTTCATCTCGTTCGAGATAATCGATCGCTTCCTCTAACCAACCGTCGTGGCCTTCTCTGTAAGGTAACGTGTCAATTTTGAACCACAATACATACGGCTTGCTAGCGATTGCTCCCGCTGTATACTCCTGAATAAAACATCTCTCTTTGTCATTGTCTTGATGGTGCGATGCAATGATTTGCAGCTTATCAATTAAGCCCTCCTGATAGAGTTCCCAATAAACTTTTTGAGTGTCCCTATCGCTGCCACCGTCGACAACAATAACTTCCCCTGGTTTGCCGCCTAAAAACTTAAACCAATCCAGGAGAATCTCTCTATAGGCTAACCCATTGCCAAAATTGGCTGAGACCATCGACACTTCACTGAGTTTGCTTAATTGCTCGCTCATATTTTTTATTCAAGGAATATAGTTTTTGCTTGTCCGTTACAACTTACTAAAATTTTAGACGATTGTCAATTTTAAATAACATCATTACAGTAAAAATACTGATAACTTTACTGTGTGTTTGATTATATTTGTAACAGCACCAGCCCTGGACGCACTTTTGCTCTCATAAACGGAGTTTTTTAACTTACGACTAAGACCAAAAACCCCGTTTATTTCGCGCTGCTCAGCTAGTCGGTGGACTTGTAGAGTTAATACCTCACTTACGCACCGAAACTTAAAAAACCGCGTTTTTTAACCGATATTCCTCGCGTTACACGGAGGAGTGTGGGGTCAAATAACCCGGTTCCTACGATACATCTTAGGTTGAGCAACAAAACTTCCAGAAACAAACCGGGTTGCTGCACAAGTCCTCAATAAGTTTGTTTGACAGGTGAAAAATGGCAAACTTTTAATTAGAGATTACTTAAAGATAATATCTAACCGTTGTTACAACGCGACTTTTTTTAGCCCGCAAAGCCGCTTTCAAAAAGAAAGCAGTTTGATTGTGCAGCAGTCCCTCCCACCAATTTCTCGTTACAAAAGCCGGAATAATCAGCGTTAAATATACTCCCGGTCGCTGCTCTTCAAACAAAGTCAAAAAGTGCGTCAAAGCCTCACCAACAGAACGGTAAGGCGAGTCCAGAATTTCCAAAGGAATGTCTGAGTGCAAATCTTGCCAAGCTAATTGTAATTTTTCTCGATCTGTCAAACCAATATCCACGTGAACTGCCACAACTTCATCAGCAATTAAACGAGCGTAATCGAGGGCCTCGAAAGTCCCTCGGTGCAACTGCCCGACTAACACGACTGCGGGATGTGTCACCGCCTTAACTCTAGGTCTGCGAAGATAAGACCTCGGTTCTATTCCTTGAATGCTCAAACGAGCCGCTACATACCGATAGTGCCGGTGAATAGCTAAAAATAGAGTGACTACGAGCGGAATAGTTACTACGACAACCCAAGCTCCCAAAAGGAATTTTGTAGCGAGAATTACAGCCAAAACTCCTGTGGTTGCCACTGCACCAATACCGTTCATCACAGCACTAACTTGCCAACCTTTACCTCGTTCTTTAAACCAGTGAATTACCATTCCCGATTGGGAGAGAGTAAAAGAAGTGAAAACTCCAACCGCATACAGGGGAAGCACCGCACTCGTATTGCCTCGAAAGATGATAATTAAAAGAGCAGCGCAGAAGCTTAGCAGATTAATGCCATTAGAATAAACCAGTCGATCGCCCAACAGCGACAATTGCCTCGGTAAAAACCCGTCCCGTGCCAAAAAATAACAAAGTCGCGGAAAATCTGCATAACTCGTATTCGCAGCCAACAGCAAAATTAACAGAGTTGCGGCCTGCAAATAGTAATAAAATATGCCGACACCAAAAATCTGTTTTCCCAACACAGAAAGGAGCGTTTCATGTTCTGTAGGAATCACCTGATAAATATGAGCCAAGTAACTAATCCCCAAAAACATCGCTCCCAGAATTCCCCCCATATAGCTCAAAGTCAGGCGGGCATTTTTCCATTCAGGAGGCTTAAAAGCCAACACCCCGTCTGATATGGCTTCAACTCCAGTCAGGGCAGTACAGCCCGCCGCAAAAGCGCGCGCCAGTAGAAATAATCCCAAAGGTTCCTTAGCGGGAATATTTTGTAATGTCGGCATAACATTACCTGTTGCCTGTTGAAATAAGCCGCAGCCAATCAAAACAAAAATCCCAACGAGAAACCCATAGGTCGGAACCATAAATATATTGCCCGATTCCCTTAATCCCCTGAGATTGGCAAACATGATTAGGACAATAAAAACTAAGCACAGTTCAACCGTGTAGGTGTGCAGAGAGGGAACTGCTGAAGTCAGGGCTGCCACCCCAGCCGAAATACTTACTGTTACAGTTAAAATGTAATCAATCATCAGCGAAGCTGCTGCGATCAAACCAGGGTAAATACCTAAATTTTCTCGCGCCACAATGTAAGCACCGCCGCCGTTGGGGTACGCTTTAATTGTCTGTCGGTAAGACAGCGCCACGATCGCCAACAGTAAAATAATAATTCCAGAAAGAGGCAGCGATAAACTCAAACTGCTACTCCCCGCTAGTAACAGTACCAGCAGAGTTTCTTGAGTAGCGTACGCAACAGACGACAGTGCATCGGAAGCCAGAACAGCTAGTCCTGTAGCGTTGCTCAGGCGTTCATGAATAGATGCGCTAGTGGGGAGAGATTCACCCAGGAAAAATCGCTTGAGTCGAGAATAAGTGTACATTGAAACTCAATATATAACCCTCCACAAATCATAATCGAGATGGGGAAAGTTTTAAGTAATTTTTGGCTCACAATTTGTAATTCTGTCTCGCTTGTTGAGTCAGCTTTAGCTTGTGTTCGAGAGCTTGCCAATTTTGAGCTTCGATATCAGTGATGAACTCGTCAAGACTGTCGCGGTAAATAGATAGCGATCGCAACAATTCCTCTCGATTGTACTTTGCCACCATCACTCCCAGCTCGGGATTGCCGCCCCCAACCCGGCTCGTATCCCGAAAACCCGAACTCGCCAAATGTTGGGCTAAATTAACAATATGCCGATCGCCCTCTCGATCGCAGGCAGCAACCAGCGTCGCGCTCGCCATGAGCGGCAAATGAGAAATCCAAGCCACAGCTCGATCGTGTTCTTCCGGCTCACATCGGTAAACTTTAGCACCCAGCAACCGCGCAATTTCCTCAACCTTATCCACCGCAAGCGTCGGCGTCTGGGCAGTCGGCGTCACCACGTAAGGCCGCCCGACAAACAAATCCGGCACTGCCGCCTCAATCCCGCTTTCAGCAGTCCCCGCCATCGGGTGTCCCCCCACAAAATTCGACCACAGAGGAGACAGAGCCTGCACTATGGGTGTTTTTACGGAACCGACATCGGTTACAATAGTATCAGGGGAAAGATAGGGCACCAACTCTCGGACGATCGGCTCGATCGACCCCAGCGGCGTGCAAATAAAAACCACATCGGCTACTGCCATTAGAGACAGGTGTATGCTGGCTTCATTGACAACACCGCGAGCTTGCGCCCGATAGCAAGTCTGCTGCCGACTCGAAACCCCAAAAACATTAAACCCGCGCAATCGCAAATCCAGCCCGATCGAGCCACCAATTAAACCCAGTCCTACAATACCGATATTCATAGCAATAAAATGGGGATATTTGATACGGTGCCGCCCCCATGACAGTCGAGGAACTCCTGAAAAAATATGCCGCCGGAGAAAGAAACTTTGCCGGAATCAACCTGACTGAGGCCAACCTCAGCGGCGTCAACTTGAGCGGAGCCAACCTCAAGGGTGCGAATCTGAGTGTAGCAAACCTGAGCGGAGCAAACCTCAGCAAAACCAACCTCACAGGTGCCAAACTCAACATCGCCAGACTCAGTGGCGCCCATCTAGGCGGCGCCGACCTCACCGACGCCGACCTCAACGTCGCTTACCTAGTGCGAGTTGACCTCAAAAAAGCCATACTCATAGGAGCCAAACTGATCAGAGCCGAGCTGATTAGAGCCGAACTCAGCGGCGCCAACCTGCAAGGCGCCAACCTGCAAGGCGCCACCCTTACCGAAGCCACCCTTCGAGGAGCCAACCTCGCTCAAGCCAACCTTCGAGGCGCTCACCTCAGCGGCGCGTGCTTGACAGAAGCCAACCTCGAACAAGCCAACCTGCAAGGAGCCGACCTGAGCCGCGCCGACCTCAGCGGTGCCGACTTGCGAGGCACAGAACTGAGACAAGCCAACCTCACTCAAGCCGTACTCAGCGGCGCCGACCTCAGCGGCGTCAATTTGCGCTGGGCCATCCTCAGCGGCTGCAATCTCCGCTGGGCCGACCTGAGCGAAGCCAAATTGAGCGGTGCCGACCTCAGCCGAGCCGACCTCTGCCACGCCAACTTGCTGAATGCCAGCTTAGTTCACGCCGACCTGACAAATGCCTATCTGATCCGCGCCGACTGGATTGGAGCCGACTTAACCGGAGCCACCTTAACCGGAGCCAAACTTCACGCAGTTTCGAGGCTCGGCATCAAAACCGAAGGCATGACCTGCAAGTGGGTTGATCTGAGCCCCAACGGCGACCACAGCCAAATTTACTGGTTGAACTCAGGAGGAACCCACGACTTTTTTCACGAAACCTTGCCCACAGTTCGAATTGTGATTGACTCGCCCTTAGACCAAGGCGCTCATTTTGCACTAGCTGCAACTTATTACCAAATTGCCCAACAATACCCGAGTTTAAGTCAGCCTCCCACGATTGAAGTCAGCTCCAGGCGCACCGTACTCGCATTTAAAATGGACAGCGACGATAAATTATTTGCCACCGCTTACGTTGCGATCATTCCTTTTAACGACGCTGCCATAACTCAAAAAAACCTAATAGCTTTGATGAAAATGATTCAATCCCATGATGCAGGAAAACTTAACGTCAAAGAATCTAAACACGTCCAGTTATGCAGCAAAGCTCTTAACCAAGCTATCAGTAAAGTAGACCAAATCAAAATTTCCAGTTCTTTTCCAAAAATCGGTGAAAGCATCAATTTCTTTCAAATCCCCACACAGATGATATTAATTAATTCCCGAGATCAAAGACTCAGCGTATATCACCACCCAGCCTTCGGCAAGCGTTTGATTAAAAAATACGAGCCAAGTAACTCAACATCGGGTAAGTTAGCCGAAAGCACAAAATTGGCTCAAGCTAATATCACTAGCATTTTGGATTTTATAAAAGGCTTC
This sequence comes from Microcoleus sp. Pol12B4, assembly GCF_036701385.1. Classification (NCBI taxonomy): domain Bacteria; kingdom Bacillati; phylum Cyanobacteriota; class Cyanophyceae; order Oscillatoriales; family Microcoleaceae; genus Microcoleus; species Microcoleus sp. Pol12B4. Next base: position 51,131 of record NZ_JAUBQR010000008.1, read on the forward strand.
CACAATATAGATGTCTAGGCATATTGCATCAAGTTACAAAAAATGCTTATTCTAGTTTAAAGGTTGGCACAACAAAGCTTTGTTCTAGCTAAGACATCAGGGAAATTCAAAAGCATGGATGCCGAAGAACTCATCACCAAATATGCAGCAGGAGAAAGAGACTTTACTGCTATCCTCCTTTGCGAGGCAAATCTCAGCCGGATCGATCTCAGCGGGGCTAATTTCAGTGAGGCAATCTTGAGTCTCACCAACATGAGCGGCACCAATTTGTCAAACGCCAACATGAGAAAAGCCAAACTCAATGTTGCCAGACTCAGCGGTGCCAATCTCTACAAAGCCAACCTCAGCGGCGCTATCCTCAACGTGGCTAACTTGATTCGAGCCGACCTCAGAGAAGCCCAACTCGTCGAAGCTACAATGATCAGATCCGAACTGATCCGAGCCAACCTCAGCAGTGCCAACTTGAGCGGCGCAAATCTCAGCGAAGCAGATTTGAGAGAAGCAACCCTCAGAGAAGCCAATCTAGAGCAAGCCGACCTCAGCGGGGCTCACCTGAGAGGCGCTTTTCTAACAGCAGCAAACTTGGAACGGGCTAACTTGCACAGAGCCGACCTCAGCAGGGCAGACTTGCGAGGAGTCAACCTTTGCAATGCCGAACTCAGACAAGCTAATCTATCTCAGGCAAACCTCAGTGGCGCTGACTTGCGAGGCGCTAATCTCCGGTGGGCTGACCTCAGCGGGGCGAACCTGACCGGTGCTGACCTCGATGAAGCGAGATTGAGCGGGGCCAACTTGTACGGAGCAAATTTGAGCAATGTCAATCTATTGAACGCTACTTTGGTACACGCGGATTTGACCCAAGCGAATTTGATTCACGCTGATTGGGTGGGCGCAGATTTGACGGGGGCGGCCCTGACGGGGGCAAAAATTTACGCGGTTTCTAGGTTTGATGTGAAAGCAGATGACATTACCTGCGATTGGGTTGACCTCAGTCCTAACGGCGATCGCAGCCACATTCAGCGCTTTACCCCAGAAGAATCTCAAAGGTTTTTCAATGCTACACCGCCGACAGTGCAAATTATTGTCGATCGACCCCTCGACCCCGATGCTAACTTTGTCCTTGCAGCTACCTACCGCCAAATTGCCCGTCAATACCCTGCTTTGAATCATCCTCCCAGTATCGAAGTTAATTCCCGACGCACCATCATATCATTTAGAATAGAACAGGACGAGCAACTATTTCCCACCGCTTTCGTTGCGATTATTCCCTTTAGTGATGCAGCATTTACTCAGAAAAATTTGATTACTTTGATCAAGATGATTCAACCCCAAAGTGGTAATAACCTGGGCGTCAGAGTGTCAAATATGGTAGTGCAATTAAACGTAGCCCTAACCAAAACAATGAGAAAAATAGGGGAAATGAAAATTCAGCCGGTTCGCCTCGATCGCGAACCGATGTCAAGTTTTTTCCAATCACCTACCCAAACTGTACTCGCTAACTCTAGCGCCGAAACTTTGATGATTCACTATCACCCAGATTTTGGCAGAAACTTGACAAATTTGCCTGGAGTCAACAAAACCTCTATCAGTCCTGCCATTAAAGCCCAAAGATTTACCACCCCGCCGCTAAATACGGTCATTGAGTTTGTCAAAAGCTTTTATCAGCTCGGTGAGTAAATACTATAATTTAATTTGATATTATTTCTATTTATGCCATATAAAAGTTAGCGGATTGACATTTTATTCAGGTAAACAAATGGAAGCTGAAGAACTGCTCAAACGATTTGCAATCGTCAAAAGATATACTGAAGGCGACAGAGATTTCACAGGAATCAACCTGAATGAAGCTAATCTCAGCCGCATCAATCTCAGCCAATCAATTTTAAAGGGGGCTAGCTTATTTGTTACCAACCTCAGCGGTGCTAACTTGAGCGAAGTTAACTTGAGCGAAGCGAACCTGAATGTGGCTAGACTCAGCAGTACCAACCTCTCGCGGGCAATCTTAAACGGGGCTACTCTCAACGTAGCAAACTTAGTGAGAGCCGATTTAAGTGCAGCTCAATTAATCCGAGCATCTTTGATTAGAAGCGAATTAGTCCGCTGCGAACTCAGCAAAACTAACTTCAGCGGCGCTAACCTGACTGAAGCAGATTTAAGAGAGGTAAAACTGACGGAAGCTAACCTGTCCGGTGCAAACCTGTCCGGTGCAAATCTCAGAGGTGCTTCGGCTGCTTCAGCTAACTTTCAAGAAGCTAACTTACACGGCGCAGATTTGACGAAAGCAGAACTTAGCGACGTCAATTTGATTAATGCCGATATGAGACAAGCTTCATTGCAACAGGTGAATCTCAGCAGTGCCAATTTGAGCGGAGCTAACCTTAAATGGGCTGATTTGACGGGAGCTAACCTCAGCGGCGCGGATCTGAGCTTTGCTAAATTGAGCGGAGCTAACCTTAACGGAGCAGATTTAAGAAATACTAATTTAGGAAGTGCTAGTTTCGTTCACGCTGATTTGACAGAAACAAATTTGATTAATGCAGATTGGGTGGGCGCTGATTTGAGAGGAGCAACTTTAACAGGAGCAAAATTGTATTTGGTTCCTCGGTGTGGTATCATTGCAGATGATATTACTTGCCAGTGGGTTGACCTCAGCCCCGCAGGCGATCGCACTCAGATTCAACAATTTAATTCGCCGTCAGAATCGATAAAATTTTTAAATCACACGCCGGGGTTAGTGCAAATCGTGGTTGACGCACTTTTAGACTACTCAGCAAACAGCACTTTAGCAACAGCTTACAGCGAAATAGCTCGGCATTATCGGGCAATGAATTTTCCTCCTAATATTGAAGTCGGCTACCGCCGCACAACTCTAACTTTTAGATTTGAGAGCGATGAGCATTTATTGCCAGCAGCTTTTTTAGCGATTCTTCCTTTTAAGGATGCTGTACAGACTCAGAGAAATATTATGGTTATTGGCAAAAATATTGAAATTCAAAATTTATTAGATGAGAAACGAATAGTGCAGTTGCGTAAAGCATTGAGTAAAGCTACAAATAAGTTAAATGAGTTGATAAATTTGCTCTCTAATATATCAGGTGTTAGTCAGCCAACAAAGTTTTTTGATTCACCTACCCAAACTATTTTAATTAGTTCGGGACAGGAGAGTTTGATGGTGAATTCTCACGGGAATTTTGGGAAGGGAGGTGCCAGTCATCAACCGAGTAAATTCAGTTTGCCTCTCGGTCAAAAAGTAGTTGATTTTCTGGCCAGTTTTGATTATGTTGAGTGAGAAATGTCAATTTTAAAACCGATTGATTGAGGTAGAAGTCCACAACTCATTGCTCCGCTTCCTGCGATCGCACTCCGAGCCGCACTGGCCCCACCATTTAACGATGGCGCGGCTCGTGGCGCGGGCTTTGCGCTTGGGGCGCAGCGCTCTGATCCAAACGGGGCTTCCGGCTGGAGCTTACCGACAGCGGTATCGAGTCAGCTATTTGATGCCGATTTTGATGTGGCCGGAGCCTGTGATTTTAGTCGCGCCGACACGAGTGATCGAGCATTTGAGAGCAGTGGAAATTCCGCGTTTGCAAGAGTGGCTGCAAACTGATAAGTCGATCGAGAATTATTCCGATAATGCCACTGGGCGAGGCTTGATGCTAGCAAATCCCGAGTCTTGGCTGGTGGCTCGCTTGGCGGGGAATTCGCAACTTCACAGGAATATTCCGACAATTATTGACGGTGTGGATGACTTGGAAGTTTGGACGCGCCAGCAATTGACGGCGGGTTTGCAACCGGCTGACTGGAATGATTTAATGCAATCTCAGCCTTTGGAAGCCGATGCAATCCTCCAAGGGCGGGTAATGCTAACGCGGGCTTTTTTTAAGCATCCGGCGAAACCAGAGGAGTGCTATTTGCTGGAAACGGCAGAGCAAAATATTTTGCAGGGGCTGTTTGAAAAAATCGAGCCAAACCCCCTAATTCCTGATGCTTGGAGCAATTTTTGGCAGCGGTGGGAAACAAACGGAAAACTGCGATGGGCGGAAATTCATCGGGAGGCTGGGTCATTTTCTCTCTACTGCGCGCCGGTGCAGGTGGCTGAGGTTTTGAGCCAAATTTGGGACGCTCAGCCGGTGGTGTTGATTGGTGGGGCGGTGGATGTGGAACCGAAGGCTCCGATTTTCCGGGAAATGTTGGGGCTTCCAGAATTGACGAGCGTTAAGTTTTCGCCCGATCGACAAAGCGAATTAATTCAACTGTACATTCCCAACTGGCTGCCGCTGCCAAATACGCCGGAATTTCAGGGTGTTTTAATGGAAGAAATTCGGACTTTGCTGTTGATGAGCGCGTCGGTGGCGGGTTTAACTGTGCTGATTGTTGGTGATGTACCGCTGAAGGCTCGGCTGGCGGCAATTTTGGCTTCTGAGTTCGGTTCTCGCGTGCAGGTAGAAAAAACAGATGTGGGCGAGAATGCGATTTTGGTGACGGGGTGGGAGTTTTGGCGGGAACATCAGGGGGAATTGAGGGCGCCTCACTTGCTGGCGATCGCAACTTTGCCACTACCTTCTTTGGAGAATCCTTTGGTGACGGCGCGTGTGGCTTATTATAAGGAACGGCGCAAGGATTGGTTTCGGTTGTATTTGCTGCCGTCGGCGCTGAATGAGTTGCAACGGGCGATCGCGCCTGTGCGAGAACGTCAAGGGGTGGTGGCGATTTTCGACAGCAGGGTGATTCACCGCAGTTACGGACAGCAGGTTTTAGCGGCTTTGAGTCCTTTTGCGAGGATTGATTATTTGGATACGACTTGGCTGACCCAGGCTTGAGATCACCTGTTGACTTATAATTTGGTTAGGTATCCAGTTGAAATCTAATTTAGTAGACAAAGATTATGGGTGAAGCTAAGCGTCGCAAAGAGTCGATCGGCGACGAATACGGTAAAGAAGAACGCATCGTTGCCTGGCTGCCAATCACGAAAACCCAAAGCGAAGATTTTGTGAAGTGGACAAGTCGCGGAAGTTGGATGGGGATTGGCCTTTTGGTGGCTTGGTGGGTGGTAGTGCGATTTGTCGGCCCCTCGGCGGGTTGGTGGCAGGTTAACTGATGCCAGACTCGACAAATGCCTGTATTTTTGGCATTGTGTCGAGTTTAACTCGGAAACCAGCGGCTGAATTTTTAGGAAAAATTTAGTTGCCAATTTGGACTTAGTATGGTATCTTAATTATCTGCGGGCAATTAGCACAGTGGTAGCGCACTTCCTTCACACGGAAGGGGTCACAGGTTCAAATCCTGTATTGCCCATCTAAATTATTTTCTTATTCGTCTTATTTCTTAGTCCCCCTCTGCTGGGACGAATTTTTGTGTAGCGGCGGTTTCAACCGCCGTTTATTCTGCCGAAGCTATTCAAATCCTGGGAATTTTAGCTGGATTGGTTCTATGTCTTGCTGTTTGGCTTTTGTGCCAAGATAATCAGCAGCCTCACCCATCGCCTGAGTAGCTGTTTTGGCTTTGGCTTCGGCTTTGGCTTGTTGTGCGCGGATGTCTTCTAATAAGACAGATTCAGGCTCATCATCAGCGTTTTGAGAAGTTAGTTCACCCCGAAATGCACGATGCAGGAGGGTTTGAAATAAATGCTCTGCTTGGCGATCGGCTTCCCGTTGTTGCGTGCGGAGGCGTTCAAATTTTTGGACAATTTGGGCGAATTTTTCTTGGAGGGGGAGGGGGGGAATCGGTAAGTCTAAATTCCTAAGAATTTCCAGGTTGATATTTTTTTGGGCAGATTCTGGTGCAGTTTCTTCTAGATTTTGTTGAATGAAGTTAAACCACTGCTGAATAACCTCAGTATTTGTTTTATCGTTTGGAGAAAACCCAACTATACTATCAGGAAAACAAGCATCAAAAGTCAAAATACCTGTTTTTGCAATATTTGCAGCAATAGTTATACATAAAGTTCCTTTTGCCCAAAGCTTACTTTGCTTAAGTCCTAATTCTGAGTAGGTTTGCTTGTACGTTCTAATATATCCAGCAGAGTTAGCAACATCACCAGTTTGAATAAAGGGATAAGAACCCCCAAACAATTTAGGGGCATTCCTTGGTCTATGTTTTGAACGACCACGATCTAATTCACCAAGAGAACTAAGTTTAACGATTTCCCATCCTTTCGGGTTAGCGATCGGGTCGCCGAACATCTCCAAAAAGACCGATCGCAAGTAGGTGTCGCTGAGTTGTAGGGCGTAGCGTCGGGTGCGTCGGAGTCGATCGGCTTTTTGGGCGATCGCGGCAACTCGCTTCTGATATGACAGTGGAGGTAAGACTATTTGGATATTACGGATATCTGAAGAGTTTATCGATGCCTGTCCACTGGCTCGTTTGGCAAACCCTTCGATTTGACGCCGAACTGCCTGCGTACCCATCTGTAGAGCAACAAATAGAGAATCAACAGAATCGTTGAAACGAAGACGAATCAGCATATTCTCAAAAACATAGCTCTCAGCAATAGGACTGACCCAGGCACTTTTACCAACGAGTTCAAAGCTATTGACTCTACTGACTAAGACATCACCCGTCTCTAGCTTATATGTTTCTAATTCTTGTTCATCTAGCAACACTCGTGCTAGAGGCTCAAAAGTTAAATTAAAAGAAGTAGTTTGGATGTTGTACATCCTCAGTAAAGGATAACCATGACCATACTTCTCCGCAGGCTTATAGACTCCGTTCTGAACTAATAATGTAATCTCTCCAAGTTCTACCCGTCGCCAACCGTCTGGCAGCTTCCTATTTTCAGATATCATCATGTTGTCAACAGTTTTACTCTGCTCCAATGCACTGCATTAGTTCTTGCACTTCCGCTTCCATCAAATTCTCTAACTTCAGCAACCTCTCCATAGTCACCTGTGGCGACTCATAAAACGGCTCATCCTGCTCAATCTGACGGTAACGACTCGCTGAAAGGTCGTATTTATTCGCCTTCACCTGCGCCTTTGTCACCCAAAACTGGCGATTCAACTGATTGATTTCCGCTTGCAGAGGTGCTATTTGCTCGTGTAGTTGTGCCAGTCGTTGCTTATCTGTTTCCAAAGCGAGGCGAGTTGGCTCATCATCGGCGGGTGCAACAGCATTCTCAAACGTCAGGCGATTTATTTCCTTGTGCATTATCAACCGTTCAGCCTTCAAGGGCGCAATCTCCAATTTTAACTCAGTTAGGCGTTCTGCTTTTCGCATCGTGAAATCAGCATCAAACCGATTATTCCAACAGGTGAGAATATCCGGGATATCATTCTCCGCAACAGGTTGCCGCTTATCATCCAGCGAAAACCCATCATGATCCATATCGTAAAACCAAATTTTGTCCGTCGTACCGCCGCGAGTAAATAGCAGTACCGCCGTCGAAACACCCGCATAGGGTTTAAACACCCCTGAAGGCATCGACACCACCCCATCGAGTCGATTTTCTTCAATCAGCTTTTTCCGAATTTCCTGATGTTGGTTACTCGAACCAAACAGCACCCCATCCGGCACAATTACCGCACAGCGTCCCCCCATATCCAACACCCGTAGAATCAGATGCAAAAATAGCAATTCTGTCTTCTTGCACTTCGTTGGCAGGGTGGGGTTAATATCCGATTCATCCATCTTCCCCTTAAACGGGGGATTCATCAGCACCACATCCAAGCTTTTCTGATCCTCAAACGATTTAGAAAGCGTATCCATGTAGAAAAAGCGGGGATGCTTAATCCCGTGCAGCATGAGGTTCATCGACCCAATCCGCAACATCGTCATGCCAGAATCATTATCGTATGCAGTAATAGCTTCTGTTTGCAGAAACTCCCGTTCTGCGTCGCTGAGTAAATCTCCGATTAACTGCCGTTTTCCTTTTTCATCCGGTTCGCTGTGCTGTTCTAAAATGTACTCGTAGGCATTCACTAAAAACCCACAAGTCCCCGCTGCCAAATCCCCGATTCGTTCCTTCGGTTTCGGGTCAACCATCTGCACCATCATGCGGATAATATGGCGAGGCGTGCGAAACTGTCCGTTACGTCCGGCACTATTGAGTTTACTCAGCAGATATTCGTACAAATCGCCCTGAACATCCTGGTTCTGTTCTGAGATTTTCATCTCATCAATCAAGTTGCAGACTTCAATCAGCGTCGCTGGTTTGCTGATTTTAAACTCAGCATTCTGCATATATCGCTCAAAAGAACTCCCCTCAGTCCCCGCCGTCCGCAACCAGGTAAAAACCCGATCGCGAAGATGCTTGAGAGCCTGATCTGCCTTAAAATTAATCCAGTGCGACCACCGCAATTCTGGGTTAATTTGCGTTTCAAAGGGTTGATTGCGACGTTTTGCCTGTTTCTCGCGCTGGTTCTCGGCGTCGTCTAGGCGTTTGAGGAATAGCAGATAGGAGAATTGTTCGATCGAATCCATCGGGTTCGAGAGTCCCGACGACCACAATCTATCCCAAATTTGGTCAACTTTCGATCGCAGTTCAGGGTCAGTGAGCATTAGCAGTTAATATTTATTATTTAAGTAGGGAAGCCCTAGATAAATTAACGAGAGATCATCTCATCAAAGGTTTGTCTGTAAATTTGCTTCCCCTTCATTTCTTTTTGAGATTTTGCAATCAGAAATCGCCACCAATCCTTTAATCCAAATAACGTCCATCCTGTATGGTTAAAAGTCATAGTTGAATAAATATCTTTCAACCATTCTTTATGAGAATAATGGTGGGCAAAACTGTAATCTTTAAATGAAGAATATGGGGCTAATTTTTCATCTAAAAATCCTCTTATTGTCTCATTAACCCCTCTAATCATTAGATCAAAAACTGGATAAGGGCTAATAGGGATAAAATAGGGTGGAGGCATAACAATATCTATATTGTCATATTTTCCACCCTCATCAATTACCGCCAATGTTAGAGTTAGGAATGTTCGCTGGATAGTAGTATAAACTTCATCATCTTTATATTTTATATTGTCCCAATTCTCTACTAATAATGATGCTAACCTTTTAAGGATTGGATGTTCTGGTTTTGCTCCTAGTAGACAGTTTTGCAAAAAAATTGCTGTTGGTCGGCTAGCAAACATAGGTTGAAACAGACCAGCAAAAAAGTCATAACTATAAGCAAAAGTATCAAAAGGTTTTAGACAAATACAGTCGCAGTCGGTATATATTCCTCCATATCGGTATAAAATGTCATAGCGCAGCACATCAACTCGTTCACCTATAGTCAAAGGTTGGTCGAATAAGGACTTAAGCTCTTCACTTAAAAAGGTATATTCTTTGACTTCTTCGTTTGTCCAAAGTTTATACTCCCAATCTGGATTTTGTTCTCTCCAAGTTTTTTGGTATTGCTGCAATTTTTCAGGAATTTGGCGGTTGCCGATCCATATCTGATGGATGATTTTGGGAATTTTAGGATGATCTTGGGGTTCAACCTTTAAAAAATGGTTCTTTTCATATAAGTTTTTGAAAAAATTGAAATACTCCAAGTTCCGACCTTGATATTTCTCAATCTGCCTAAAATATCCTGTTCCTTTTCCCATTGCAATATCAAAGTCAACATAATATTTTTGTAAGTCTTCTGTTAACAAGTTTTTATTTAACATTTTTCCTCCTTTGTGTATTTTGAATAGAATGCCCAATTAGGCAAAAGAGCAAAAGAATATTTTAAGCTGCAAAGCTCTGTGTGAACTCAATCAACTCATCCACTTCCTCCTCAGTAAACCACCTTTCTACCGCATCCTCCCCAAATCTGTCTAACGGTGCCTCATACAAATCCGGGACTTCCAACCGCCGATTCTTCAAAAACACATTCTGCACGACCCTTAAAAACTGAATCTGATTGGAGTTAAACTGCCGTTGGGCAATAAAATCCTCAAAATTCCGCCTTACCACATCT
>NZ_JAUBQR010000317.1:0-5317 GCF_036701385.1 Microcoleus sp. Pol12B4
CGCTCTTCTTGGAGCGATCGCGATTGCTGGATCTGCGCCTGAAAGCTGAGGTAGATCAGCAAGCCACCTGTGGGCAGTAAGCTCAGGAGAACCAAAAATATCAAACCATAGCGGAGCTGATTTGCAATAGAAAAGAAGCGTTGCCAAGGATGAGAACGGGAGCTTCTGGCGATCGGCAGAACGCGCTCGTTGCGTTGATTTTGCATCAGACTTAGGATCAATATTGGTAAATCAATTAATGCGCTCACTAAGGAGACACATCAATTTGGCCAGTCGTCACAGCTTCTCGGATGGTCTTGAAAGTGTCCTCTTCCTGAGACGTGAGACTACCACGGAAAGGGGCAAAGTCGTAGATCTTTTCCTTGAGCCCAAACTTGTAAAGTTTTCCTTCCCAGCGACCTTGCTGGGTTAACACTGCCACATTTAGCACCAGATTGGGAATGTCCTGGAGAACGCTAGTTAGGACTTTGCCGGGAGCCACTTCATACTGATCCTTTGTCCTACCAATCACAAAGACTCCTGGCTTTTGCGAAACGGCTTTTAGCGCGGCTAACCCTGCCTCACCCGCGTTGAAGGTCAAAACATCTACTCCAGAGGCAACCATATCCGTTGCAATTTTGATGCCTTTTTCCGTATCAACCCAAGAATTGAGAAAAGCAGTCGAGGCTTGAACAGATGGATTCGTTGCCTTCACTCCCCGTCTAAACAAGGCTTCTTCTTCTTTGTAAACCGGATAAGGTTCACCCACAATATAGCCAACTTTATTGCTTTTAGTCTTTATCGCAGCTAAAGCGCCTGTGAGATACCCCACTTCACCCGATCGAAAGGCAACAGCCCCCAAATTTCTGTTATTCCCTGGATGCGTTGTAATCAGGGCAAATTTCGTTCGCGGAAATTCTTTAGCGACCTTTTCGGCAGTTGTGGAATAGGCACCACTGGCTGCAATTACCACGTCATAGCCTGACTGGGCATATTTGCGTATAGTAGGTTCACTATTTTCACCGTCAATACTGTCAGTAATGTCTACCTCAGCATTAAATTTATTTTTGATTAGATTCAATCCTTCAAAGCAAGCTTGATCCCAACTTTGGTTGTCTTTGGCGCCTGTGGTGAGCATTGCCACTCTAAAACTGCTAGAGGTGCTTGCTTCAGGGGAAGAGTTTACGTTCGGAGTCGATCGGCTGCAACTGAGCGCAAAAAATAGAGCTAGAGCCGCCAAAGTCATTTGTTTGAAAAGAGATTGAATTCGCATAATAGCTTTTCGCAGCAACATTACTTTTTCTACCCCGATACCTTTGTTGAACGGTATCTCAAAAATCTTCACAACTCTTACTATCGTTCGTATTTAATGCCTTTGACAGATTCAGCGTCACACTCATTTAACCTCAAAAACAAGTAAGGACACGGCACTGCCGCGTCCTTACAAATCTAACCTGCAATTAACCGAATGTGTTTGCTCTTACTTAACAAACAGCATTTCTTGATAAGTAGGGAGAGGCCACAAATCATCAGCCACTTCACCTTCCAGAGCATCCGCATACTTGCGAACCTCATCCATCAAAGGACGAATTGTTTGCGAAGCATATTGCATATGGTCTTCTGTCGAAGCAAAATCGTGCTTGCTCAAAGCAGCACTCAATTTGCTCGCAGTATCCATCATTGACTTAACCAGAACCGCTACTTTTTCGGCACTTTCCTTTTCCAGTTCAATCCCAATATCTTTCAATTTAGAAATCGTGCCGGAAAGTTCAGCTAAATACCTCACCGCTGCGGGGTAAATAATGGTTTTTGCAATGCTTATTACCAGTTTTGCTTCGACTTCAAGTGCCAGCAAATACTGCTCAGCATAAACATCGTAACGGCTTTCCAATTCAACGGGAGTCAGAACACCTGTCTTTTCAAACAAATCTTCAATATATCCTTCCTTCAACACGGGCAAAGCATCGGCCGTAGTCCGCAAGTTAGCTAAACCCCGTTCCTCAACAGCCATTTTGTGCCATTCTTCGGAATAGCCGTTGCCACCAAATACAACCGCACCGTGTTCGTCCATCACTTCTTTGAGAAGTGTTTGGATGGCAGCATTCAGTTCCGTTCCGTTAGCCAAATCGCTTTCTAACTTGTTAGCAATCCAGTCCAAAGAATCTGCAAGAATTGTATTCATCGCCACCAGCGGCCCAGAAACAGACTGACCCGAACCTACTGCACGGAATTCAAATCGGTTTCCAGTAAAGGCAAAGGGCGAAGTCCGGTTTCTGTCCCCAGCATCCTTCGTGAAAGTAGGTAGTGTTTCTACCCCTAAGTTCATAATTCCCCGACCTTTAGAGTCCTTAACTTCTCCCCGGCTAATTTGCCCGAAGATATCTTCTAATTGCGAACCCAAATAGACAGAGATAATTGCTGGCGGAGCCTCATTTGCGCCCAATCGGTGGTCGTTGCTGGCAGTCGCAACTACCGCGCGCAACAGCGGGCCGTATTTGTGAACTCCGCGAATCACAGCGCCGCAGAACACTAGAAATTGTATGTTCGAGTGCGGTGTATCGCCGGGGTCTAATAAGTTTCCTTGGGTGGCATTCCCGACCGACCAGTTGACGTGTTTGCCGGAACCGTTAATGCCGGCGAAAGGCTTCTCGTGCAGCAAACACATAAAACCGTGTTTCTTCGCAGTGTTGCGGAGAATTGTCATGGTTAATTGTTGGTGGTCGCTGGCGACGTTTGCTGCTTCAAAAACTGGTGCAATTTCAAACTGACCGGGAGCTACTTCGTTGTGGCGGGTTTTGGCAGGAATTCCCAGCCTGTACATTCTTTCTTCTACTTCTTGCATGAAGACTTGAACGCGCTCTGGAATCGCTCCAAAATAGTGGTCGTCAAATTGCTGACCTTTCGCAGGAGGTTTGCCGAAAAGGGTGCGACCTGCTAGCAGTAAATCGGGGCGGCTGGTGGTGAAATTGGCATCTACCAGGAAGTATTCTTGTTCGGAACCGCAACTGGAATTGACCGGAGCAACTTCGGTATTTCCTAATAGCTTTAACACTCGGGTTGCTGCTTTGTTCATTGCGGCAATGGAACGCAAAAGTGGCGTTTTTTTGTCTAAGGCTTCACCTGTCCAGGAGATGAAAACAGTGGGAATGCACAATGTCATGCCGTTGTCTGTTTCCATGACATAAGCAGGGCTGGTTACATCCCAGGCTGTGTATCCGCGAGCGGCGGCCGTGGAACGGATGCCGCCGTTGGGGAATGAGGAGCCATCCGGTTCGCCTTGTACGAGAACTTTTCCTGCAAATTCTGAGATGACGGACCCGTCGCCTTGCACTGAGATGAAACCGTCGTGCTTTTCGGCGGTGCTGTTGGTGAGCGGGTAAAATACGTGGGCGTAGTACAGGGCTCCTTTGGAAATAGCCCAGTCTTTCATTGCGGCTGCAACTACATCAGCGACGGAATCATCTAATTTTTGGCCGGTTTGAATGGTATTTTTTACTGATTTGAAAATACTTTTGGGCAGACTTTCTTGCATCTTGCTCAGACTAAAAACGTCTGTTGCCCACATATCTTCTAGCCGCTTGAGAGGCCGAGCAGGCATCTGTTTGCGGTTGACGATTTGAGAAATTGCTTGAAGTCGCGATTCGTTTCCACTCATGGTTATTTGTATTGGGATTGGGGGACGAGTATTTGTGAAAAAATAGATGTTAGCAAAAGTCTAACTATTGACAAATATGTTGGATTTACCCAACGTTTTTAGTCAAAGCTAACTTTGGGCAGAATGCCTTTTTTGGCAGGATCTAAAAGATTGGACGAGCGAGACCCTATCACTTCGCCCATCGGGCGTGACAATCCAGTGTGAGATGCGGTTGGATTTCGGTTATTAGCAGCAATAAAATAGATGACAAGAGCCTGTACTAATTTGAGTCAACATGATAGATGTCTGCGCTGCACAGATTTAGTAACTAATCTTCACCCTGGTCAGCTCAAAAATTTTGTGCGAATCAATTCCGATGAATTCAGGTCAAAACTACTTATGGTTTTTAACGGTTCGACGATCGATAAATCGCAGTCCAGCAAACAACGCACTCGTTTAGGGGTTTTGGAGAATTATGGAGAGTACACAATCTACACTTGGAGAGTTTAAACAATCATTAACCAAATAAATGTATCGCAGGCTACAGATTTTTAGTTTTTTTTCAGAAAGGTCGATCGCACCGATCGGACACAACCGCAGGATTCCAGTGTAACAGGACGCTGGGCGCTGAAACTGGGAGAAGATCGTACATTTACAGGAGTTACCCAGGGATACTATATATAGTGTGCCAAGAAAGGACTCTCGCTTTGAGGTTGCTGAATTTGGGTATGAAATTTGTAGGGGCAATCCCCCCGTGGTGGCCGCACCGCTGGCGGAGTCAGCTTTTATTCAGCCGCACCACAAAATTTTCCCAGCACAGTAATGGGGATTTATATGAATTTAAAATTAAGAGATTTAGAGCAATAGTTCAGACAGTTTGAGACGCCGTTTATCGAGCATAACTGAGTATAATTTAAACTTTTATTTAACTCGTTGGTAATCCGAAGACTTCAGAACATGAGCCAAAAAGCGTTCTGTGTAGTACAAAGCCAGTTGATTGCTCGGACCATTAAAAACTGCATCAAAGGCGTGTTCAGCCCAAGGAATTTCGAGCAAAATAGCCCGATCGCCGGTGGCTCGCAATCGTTGGTAGAGCGATCGACCAAACTTGGGCTGAACGATATGGTCGCGACCTGCATAAACCAGTAGAGAAGGGGGAAGATTGGGTTTAATATAATTTATGGGAGAAGCGCGACGGTAAAGCTCATTGAGTTCGTCTGGGGTTCCTCCCAAAAAGGCACGCAAAACGGCTCTAACATTTATGGCATCAGGAAAAGGTGGGTCATTGTATCCCCGGATCAGGTCATTTGGCCCGTAATAGTTCACCACTGCTCGAACTGGAAGCACACTAGAATCATAAGCAGTTAGCATTGCTAAATGGGCACCTGCCGACCTTCCCATCAGAGCAATTCGATCGAGATCGATTTCCCAATCACCAGCATGAGTTTTGATATAGGAAAGAGCGGCTTGTACGTCCTCAAGCTGAGCAGGAAATCGATATTTGGGAGCGTGGCGGTAATCAATTGCAACCACACAATAGCCTTGGGCGGCCATGTAGCGGCTGAATTCTTCATTGGCAGCGGCATTGCCTCTCTGCCAAGCTCCCCCGTAGAGTGTGATAATCGCGGGATATTTGCCAATTTGCATCGGCCGATAAAGGTTTAGTTGCAGTGAAACTCCGTCAGGGTTGGCAAATCCAATAGC
>NZ_JAUBQR010000445.1:0-1350 GCF_036701385.1 Microcoleus sp. Pol12B4
GTTTAACTGCTTATCAATCTATTCAACAAGCTCTCTCTACTGATGGCTCCCTTTTTTCCCCTAGTTGAGCAATTACGTTTATTCTAACTAACTTAGGTAGTTTATCGGAAGTTATCGCTGCTTATAAGCAACGGATGGGAATTGACGAAATGTTCCGTGATTGTAAAACAGGAGGCTATAATTTAGAGGGTACAGGGTTAAGAGAAGACCGATCAATAAAATGATTATCTTGATTACAATTGCCTATATTCGTGACGTTATTGAAGGTGATATAGTCAAAACAAAGCATTTACCAAAATATATTCCTTGCATCAAATAACCACAAATAACTTATCGCATACGCAGTGAACTTTGGAGTGGCAATTATAGCCAACAGTGGGTTAATTATCTTGAAAAATATGCTGAACCTGTGGAAAACTCAATGAAGTTAACTTGTAATAAGCGTCACTTTTATCAAAAAAGTCTCAGGACTAGAACCTTTCTCAGGCAAGGTTTCTAGCTATATTTTTCACCCCCAGGAGCGCAGCAGTTGCCCTTAATTTGATGAATCCTCACCGTTTAAGAGATTGGTTTCCCCTATTTCTGCTACTTTACCTCATAGCATCGGCAAATGCTGTAAATTCCGTGTGATCGCGGATGGCAAAGCTGCAGAAATAGGGGAAACTGATAGATAGGTTAAATAAAAATGAGCGAAATAAACAAGGTCGCTGGCAGTTCCAGAAGCTCTGGATCCAAGGCGGTATCTACCCCTAAACTAACTTTTGGAGGACGCAATGTGTGGGCTTCTTTAAGAGAAACGACTCTATTCTCGGAATAGGAAAATTTCCCATCCAAAAGCTTTGTATTCAAGGACTCTAGCATCAATGAAGGTGAATATTTTGTTTCCAAAATTTTGGCTGGGGAATCTGACTGCATCGAGAAAAAAACCTCGGCACTTCAAAAATATGCCTCTATCCTGAGAGATTGATAAAGTTTGCACAAGTTCTGACGCCAGCTCGAACCCACTGCAATTAGGCTCTGTTATCTTCAGTTTAGATTACCTCGATCCATACAAAAGTTAATTGCCAAAATCGCACAGTTATCAAATAAGCTTGATGAGATAGCTCCGGGGCGTATCTACCAATAATGCCCTTAATGGAGTCTCCAATATGAGTTCTAAGTTCGCTCAAGTTAACTCACAATCTTCTTTTGAAAAACGGCCACGGCGCTCCTTAGTGTTCATTGACTCCGGCGTGAAAGATTACGAGTCAATTGCAGCGGGAGTGCTGCCGGCACAGCAGGTAGTAATACTCGATCGCACCAAAAACGGCATCGAACAAATCACCTCGGAAATTGAAAAATACGCCTCTA
>NZ_JAUBQR010000446.1:0-1347 GCF_036701385.1 Microcoleus sp. Pol12B4
GGAATTGATATTCGACAGGTTGGTTCGGGTTCGACGGGTGCGACTAACGTACTGAGGACTTTGGGGAAGTGGCCGGGCTTGGGGGTGTTGCTGGTTGACGTGTTGAAGGGGGTAAGTGCGATCGTCCTCATCCGCTACATTTATTCTCTCAGTTTTACCCAGCAGCTAGCAACCGCCGCAGGTTTAGAAAATACTGCAACTGTCATCCCTTGGATGGCAACTTTGGCGGGTTTCTCTGCTGTTTTGGGTCACAGCAAATCAATCTGGCTGGGGTTTACCGGCGGTAAATCGGTGGCGACGAGTTTGGGAGTTTTGCTTGGTTTGTATTGGCCAGTTGGTTTGGGGACTTTCGGAATTTTCGGGATAGTATTTGCGGTATCGCGAATTGTTTCTTTAAGTTCGATTATTGGGGCAATTAGCGTTGCTGGATTGATGTTTGCTTTACATCAGCCGCTGGCTTATGTATTGTTTGGAATTGCGGGAGGTGTCTTTGTAATTGTGCGGCATCGGAGCAATATTCAGCGACTGTTGAATGGTACGGAACCGAGGATTGGAGAGAAATTGGAAACAGCAACTAGCGATTAATCTGAAACTGCCTGACACCTTTTCAATTATTTCCTATAACTGGCCCTAGTTCCAACACAAATCCTGACCAAACATTTTCCCCTGACAGCGTAACAGGGGACTCCAATATTTCTATTTCTCGATCGATCCTATAAATCTTCCCACTCCGGGTTTGCGGGTCAATCAACCACCCCAAACAAACGCCATTTTCCCGATATTCCTGCATTTTCTCTCGCGTTTCTCTGATAGAATCAGTTGGCGATTCCCTACGGGATAGCTTCGCTTCACGCAATTCCCCAACAAAATCGGGACACAGTGGGGGAAATTTTCTTTTTTGTTCGGGACTTAAAGCTTCCCATCTTTCGCATTTTATCCAAGAAGGATCGGGAGAACGAGTTGCACCGTTTGGGACTCTAAAACAGGTAGAAGAGTCAAACGCAATTCCTAGATTCGGATTTGGGTGACTACAAGCTTGAAATTGATAGAATAAATCCATATTGCGCTTTCAAGTTTCTCCTCCCATTGGTGCAACCATCAGCAGTTTTCCTTTGGCATTCCGTTCAAATTTATAATCGGGGTGATGTTGGCACAGTTCGTAAAACTGATCGTCTGTCAACTTGATCCACGGACTTAAATCTCATTTTAAAGTCAGCATGGCACTAACACCTATTTACCTAATTCTTGAGAACGCAAAGAAGCTGCTTTTACTGCTTCGATCAGTGCCGAACGAAAGCCGTTACTCTCTAATTTAGCAATTCCGGCAATAGTTGTGCCACCGGGACT
>NZ_JAUBQR010000318.1:0-5179 GCF_036701385.1 Microcoleus sp. Pol12B4
CCGAAAGTCGATGTGGCGAGTTTGCCGGGGGAATATATTTGCTTTGGGGCGATCGCACCTGCGAATGCTCAAGTTTCGGTAAAATTGGCGGGCATTACTATTCCTTTAAAAGCGCGATCGCAAGTCGAACTACCCGACAACGCATCTGTACTGTTAGGCGCAAATTCCCCGATCAAAAAAGGCGGCAGCCAACAGTATCAAGGCTGCGGTAAAACCCCTGAGAACGCCCTCTCATCTAAGGGAGAAACTGTTGATTTAGGCGTGCCATCGTTTGAGCTAACAATGAATGATAAAACTATCAGCCAACAGGGTACTGGCAAGATTTCTATTCTTTCTCCGGCTGACTTAGAAATAGCCGAAGTAACAGCAGATCCTGGTGTCGCCAGAACTGGAGCGAGTACAGATTTTTCTCGGATGACACCGCTGCCGAAGGGAACGCGAGCAACAATTATCGGGCGCGAGGGAGAATGGCTCAGACTCGATTACGGTGCTTGGATTAAAGCCTCGGAAGTGCGAATTGTCCAGGATTCTGTGCCTCCGCGATCGATTATTCGCAGCGCCAGCTCGCGTCAAGTTTCCGGCTGGACAGAAGTCTTATTCCCCTTAGAAACACCAGTCCCAGTCACTGTGCAGGAAGGAGAAGGCACTTTTACTTTAACGCTATACAATACCACCGCTCAAACTGACATTATTCGCGTCTCTGATGACCCGGTAATTTCACGTTTGGTATGGCAACAAATCTCGCCGCTGCAAGTACAATACACTTTTAATCTCAAATCTGCCCAGCAGTGGGGCTATAAGCTGAGATACGACGGCACAACTTTAGTGCTGTCTTTAAAACACCCGCCGGCGAAGACAAGCATGATGCCGAATTCGCAAGCAAAACCCTTATCGGGAATTAAGATTCTCATCGATCCTGGACACGGCGGGCCGGAGGATGGAGGTGCTGTGAGTCCAGTGGGAATTAGGGAAAAAACAGTAGCTTTAACGGTGTCGAAATTGGTGCAACAGGAATTGGTAAATCGGGGCGCGAATGTGCTCATGACGCGGGTAGAAGATGTCGATTTGGATTTGCCACCGAGGGTGGAAATGATTCAAAAAGAAGAACCTGCGATCGCAATTTCAATTCACTACAATGCTTTGCCGGATAACGGGGATGCGATTAAGACTAAAGGCGTCGGCGCTTTCTGGTTTCACCCGCAAGCGCACAGTTTGGCAATGTTTTTGCACAATTATTTAGTTGCCAAGTTGAACCGTCCGAGCTATGGTGTATTCTGGAACAACTTAGCCATGACTCGTCCTGCCGTTACTCCATCTGTTTTAATGGAATTGGGATTTCTGATCAATCCCGAAGAGATTGAATGGATTGTGAATCCGACAGAACAGAAGAAATTAGCCGAGGCGATCGCTCAAGGTGTTACCGAATGGTTTGCCTCTGTCAAATAACAGTTAGTAGTAACGGCTGAAGTCCTTCTCAAAAAATTCACACTCAGGACTTCAGTTCGGTCAATCCAAGGAAATGAAATAATGCTAATTTTTACTCAATCAAAAGCCTTTTTTATTGCAGCCGTCGTTGCAAGTTTTAGCTTCTCACTTTACAGCTTTCCTGTTTTCGGCAAGCAGCAAAGCCTCGCTCCCGCAAAAGCAGAAGCTTTAAAAAAGCAAACTCATTGCTCGTTTATTACAGGTGAAGGTGGCGCTGTTAACATTCGCAAAGGCCCAGGCAATAAGTACCCGGTTGTAGCTAAACTCAAAAGAGGAGACGGAGTTAGGGCTGTCAGCAGACAAGGTAATTGGGTGAAAATTGCGGCCAGATTTTCAGGAAATCCTCCTAATGAAACTTTTACAATCCTTGACGGTTGGGTGAACAATCAATTTATTAATGGCTGTTCCGAAGACCAATTTGACAGGTGGCGGCAATAGGGGATTTGGTTTGTAGTAAGGATTTCATTCCTGAGTTTTGATGATGACTTGCATTCCTCACTACAAACCCAACCGGGAGATTTTTAAAATTGGTACAAAAAAGACGATCGCCCTGATTCATTGTTGCATTCTCAACCAGCTAAACACCTGTTCGGCAGTAATATTCAGGGGAATCATTTCGGGCACAGGAAGGACATCGCTACCTTCGCAGAATTGCGGTTGTTGGTTGGGCAAAAATGCTAAAATCGATCGTCTGGATCGATTAGCCATCCCAACTGACAATTATGTTGAAGACAGTGAATAATTTTTCTCGTTACGCGATTTGAGCTTTGTTGTGGCGACAGGATTTCGATCGCCCAATACGGCGCAATTCGCACATCATCCACTGGTTCGCCGCTGTCATCAAATTGAATCTGTTCCCATAATAGTACCGCAATATCTGGAACAATCGAGCGACCGCCAAACGTACACCGCAACTCTGGAAAAGCATAAGCTATCTTTGGAGTTTCCGTCACCTGATTAATTTCGTTGCAGGCTTTAGATTGCAATCGGCTGTGCTTTATTTTCGGCAGCGGTTTTGGGATAATCTCTCCCTCAATGTATTCGCTGGCCGGTTTGGTTTCTGGCAGTTTCAGAAATTCTTTAAGGGTCATGAGCCCAGTTGCGATTTCCATAAATAAATTTCTCAATTATACCTATCTTCAGTGTAAGCAAAAAAAATATTTTGCTTGCCTAAAATTTGTGTTACATCCCTAATTTTGCGGAACAATCTGCTGTTTAAATTCAAACAAATTACGATTTGTAGGGTCATAAAAAGCCCGTAACCAATGCACGTTGGGAGAACCAAAAGTTTCAACTCTAGTAAAATTTTTCATTCTCGGTAGTTGAGTCTCATCGGTAAAATAGGGTAAAGGCTTATCGATGCGGAAATAGTGAGTATCACCGTGGACGAATACAACCTGCCCTGGGAAATTGCCTGTTTCTGTTTCCAGAGTTGCTATAAAATCGTTGTAGCCACTTCTTCTTTTGTCCGTCGAATCGAGTTCAAATCCCGGATTGGCCTGTGCAACTAACAGAATTCCTTTGCTGTTGCTGCGTTTGGCTAAAGCAAAACATTCTTCGATCCAGGCTAAGTTAGCTGAATTGCGATCGGCATATTCTGCATCTGCCTCGGGAGTGCGGCCAAAATTGTTGTTGCTTCCCGGCATATTAATCGCAAAAAATACAATGCCATGATAAATCCAGCGGACATTTTCGCGGTATTTAGCAAACTGCGGGTTTTCGCTTTGACGGGTGAGAGTTAAGGTGCGCTTTCCCAAACTTTGATTACCGTTGCTAAATATTTCCCGCAGTTTAGCAAGTCTTTCTACTGGATCGTAACTGCCGTTATTTGAACGGTGACAATCCGTCCATTCATTGTCACCATAAACTAGAATAAATGGGATTTCAAAATTTTCAAATAGCTGCTTGCGGCTGAGAAAAGTTGCATCATCGCAGACACTAGAACCGTTTTTAATGTCGCCGTCGTGGACGACAAACGCTGCGGGCGATCGATTGATATCTGCAATCAAACTTGGAAATTCTGCTTCCTGTTCCGCACTGTAGGGCAAATCGCCAATCAAGGCAAATTCAAAAGGCCTATCGCCCGAAGTTTGAGCGTAAGTTAAAACACCAAAACTTGTAATTAATACAAAAACAATAAAGGCAATAAGTAGATAGTTTTTTTTCATCTATTTAGCCGTAACTAATTTAGTTATGATACCATATAAGCCGAAAAATTACTCTCAAAAATCATGAATTTTAGTCGGTTGCTTTCGGTAATTGCCATGCTTTCGATCGCAGGCTGCAATATCCAAACGCCACAAACCAACACACAGCCTACAGAAAGCCGATCGCCAATTGCAACACCTGTTCCCGCCAAACCAAAGTCTGTGATCGAAGAAGCAAAACTAATTGCTGTCGGCGACATCATGATGCACAGTACCCAAACGCGATCGGGCTACGACGCCAAAAAGAAAACATACAATTTTGACACTTTCTTCGCACCAGTTAAAAGTATCCTGTCAACAGGCGATTGGGTCATCGGAAATCTCGAAACACCTTTAGCGGGCGAAGATGCCGGCGGATATACAGGATATCCCCTATTTAACGCACCGGCTCAATTAGCGGATGCGGCTAAAAAAGCCGGATTTAATATCTTGACAACTGCAAACAATCATGCTTTAGACCGTGGAGAAAAAGGGGTAATTAGGACGATCGCCAATCTGAGCGATCGTAAAATTGCTTCAACAGGAACAGCCGAATCGAAAGCTGCGGGCGATCGCACTTTAATCAGCACCAAAAACAACATTTCACTAGCCATACTAGCCTACACATACGGCACAAACGGCATTCCCATACCCAAAGGCAAAGATTACTTAGTTTCCCTAATCGACGAAAAAAAGATAGTCAAAGACATTGCTAAAGCCCGAAAACAAGGAGCAGACATTATCGCAATTTCCCTGCATTTTGGCAATGAATATGAGCGACAGCCAAATACTCGGCAAAAACAATTAGTGGAAAACCTATTAAAAGCTGGTGCAGACATCATTCTCGGCAGCCATCCCCACGTCGTCCAACCTTACAAAATTTTTAACTTTCCCGGTAAAAATGGCAAAACCCGCAAAGCTGTAGCAATTTATTCAATGGGAAATTTCATTTCTGGTCAGAATAAAAAATATACCGATTTAGGCGTAATTTTACAAGTAAATATTCGCAAAACATTTCCCGAAAAAAGCACAGAAGTTACCAGCATCCAAACCATTCCAACTTTGGTTCACCGCTATACTTTGAACAATAAAACGAACTATCGCGTTTTGCCCTTAGAAACAACTGTCAGCCAGAAAAAAGATGCACTGCTAGCAACTGCACAGTACCCAATTTTATCAAAATACTTGCAGGATATGAACAATCATCTTAACTCTTTGAATAGTCAGAAACAATCCAAATAATTTGGCAGTAAAAATTGGGAATGGGGCATGAGTTGTTGGAATTGGAAGCCTAGCCGAGGGATTTGTATTCCCAGGCAGTGCCCATTGCTAAGATAAAAACTTAAGCTAGGGAACCATTTGTCAATCAGCAATTATGCTCAGGTTTTATTGAGGTTTTGGGTATAAAACTTATACCATTTCTCCAAAATAATGCTACAATACTATGAGAGTTTAAGGATAGTTATATGAAAGTAAACTACCAAGAAAAAATTGAGGAAACCACTACT
>NZ_JAUBQR010000447.1:0-1322 GCF_036701385.1 Microcoleus sp. Pol12B4
CTTAGCGGGTGACAAGGCACCTCTAGTCTAAACAGGACAAAGGTTTGAGAGAATGGTAAGGTAAAAAAATAAGGAGCCACACGGGCTCCCCAAAAAACAAAATGTTGCCACCATTATACCAAAAAATTCTGCTGCCTCATCTCAATGAAAGCCAATACTTAACCTTGCAACTGCTGTTGTTATTGCTTCAGGCTCATCGTCAGGTCAAGCTCTCCGTATTAGCCAGTGTCTTTCCTCAACCGATTCAATACCAAAGCCGCAAACGAAACTTACAACGATTTTTAGTGTTACCTCAGTTGTGCGTCAAACTATTGTGGTTTCCCCTGATTAAATATTGGATTCGACAAGAACAAACCGGAAAGCGTTTAAACCGAGAACAACGTCGCTGTGTAAGAAAACTCAAGCATCAAAAGTATGGCTATTGGATTGTTGCAATCGACCGGACACAGTGGAAAGGACACAATATATTTATGGTTAGTCTGGTCTGGGGAACTCATGCTCTTCCGATATATTGGGAACTCTTAAAGAAGTCAGGTAACAGTGACCTCAAGACTCAAAAACGACTGTTAGGTATAGTCCTTCCTCTGTTTAAGAACTATCCCGTCTTAGTCTTAGGCGGTCGAGAGTTTCATAGCCCCAAACTCGCATCATGGCTTGATGCCAGGGGTGTAT
Source organism: Microcoleus sp. Pol12B4 (assembly GCF_036701385.1). Classification (NCBI taxonomy): domain Bacteria; kingdom Bacillati; phylum Cyanobacteriota; class Cyanophyceae; order Oscillatoriales; family Microcoleaceae; genus Microcoleus; species Microcoleus sp. Pol12B4. The sequence continues at coordinate 673 of NZ_JAUBQR010000447.1, forward strand.
CTTTTGCACTACGTCAGAAAAAAGACTTCCAATTTCAAGAGAATTTAGGTGAAGACTATCAATTGCTCAAAAAGCTTGGCTTCAAACCTGGGATGTCCAAATTTTCTCAGAATATTTTGGGAAATAAAGGAGACGGTTTAGGGCCATTTAATCTGGCTGTGTATTGGCAACGAAAATATCGTAAGCCCGGACCAAAAGAACCTTGGTATATTTTGACAAATCTCCCCAATTTGAAGCTGACTTTAGATGTTTATTGTTGTCGGTGGGGCATTGAACAGATGTTCAAAGATTACAAAACTGCTGGTTATAATGTAGAAGATACCAAGGTCAATGAAACTCGCTTTTTATCCTTGGTCTTATTGATTGCGCTTGCTTATAGTTTGGCGACCGTTCACGGACAATGGCTCAAAAAGTTAGGTGTAGAAATTTATGCAGGACGGATCAAGGAGCATCAAGACAAAACCCCACTTCGTAAGTGAATTTAGTCTGAGCCTCTATGGACAACGGTGGATCTATGGGATGGAATTATGGAACGATTGGGTAACAAGTCTAATTGCGCTCAAACCCCATAAACGTCTCTATTTTCAGCGCGGCTTCTTGGCTCTATCCTTTATGCAGCAAGCATTATAGGTACGTTGTCACCCGCTAAG
>NZ_JAUBQR010000448.1:0-1319 GCF_036701385.1 Microcoleus sp. Pol12B4
CCCACAATCTTGGGCCAAGCTTGCGCCGCCATTCGCGGCGATAACGAACTGTGGCTGGGTTTGTCCCTGATGTCTGCGGAGTTTGACGAACTCGACCCCCACCACCTCGCTGCTGCTTGCGCGGCCTTAGTTACAGAAGTTTCCAGGCCGGACAGTTGGACTCACTACTCGCTGTCCCCGGAAGTTTTGGCACCTTTGGACAATCTGCAAAAAGGCTTGCGCCGCCGATTGTTTCAAGTGCAGTACCGTCATGAAGCTGCAATCCCAATTTGGCTGGAACGGGATTTAGTGACTTTGGTTGAGCAGTGGGCTCTGGGCGTTGAATGGCTGGAACTGATTAGCCATACGAGTTTGGATGAAGGGGATGTGGTGCGGATTTTGCGCCGGACTTTGGATTTCTTGTCTCAGATTCCTCATGTTCCTCATGTTTCGGATTCTTTGCGGAGGAATGCTGGTCGGGCGATGCAGTTAATCGATCGATTCCCGGTGAATGAAGCTGCAACGCCAGAAAATAGTTGACAGTTGACAGTTGACAGTTGGCTGTTGGCTGTCCGACATCTAAATTGTATTTTTGGTTTTTCAACCCAAATGCACCCAGGTTGTAATCTAAAATCGTTTCCCGTTGCATCGGTATTGTTCAAATGCCAAAATGTCTAAACAGTAAACTGTCAACTGTCATGAGGAATAGATCCAGATTTAAATCCAAAATCCAAAATCTAAAATCCAAAATCTAAAATCTAAAATCTAAAATCGCTCGATCGCACTTTTTCCTGATTCAGGTTGCAGGGCAGGATAGAAAATTGTATGGTGCGGATCGATCGCTCTTAATTGTTATTGAATTTTTGTCTAGCGGTGCGCTGGGTAATTCTCATATTTATGATGCAACAAATCAAAAAGCCTCATCAAATGCCTGATGCCTGCTCCCAGGCTAAAAAAATTCGCTTTTTCACTTTCTTGCAAAGAGTCTTAATTGGAACTCTAGCGAGTACATTACTCAATCTCTTCATCCTATTTCCCTCTCCGAGTTTCGCAGAAGTAGTTCTGGGTGTGGTTCGCAGTTCCGAGAATTCTCCCGACTGGGTAAAGATTACCACGCGCCTCTGGGAAAGTGGCATTGCTTACAAACCAATCAATCTCGAAGAAATCAAAAGTACGGCGGATTTAACAGGCGTTAATGTGCTGTTTTTGCCCAACATTGAAACTTTGACTCCTGCACAAATTAAAGTTTTAGAAGCTTGGGCATCCCAGGGCGGCCGCTTGATTGCTTCGGGCCCCGTCGGCCGCAGTTCCCCGGCTTTGGTGCGCCAATCTTTGCGATC
>NZ_JAUBQR010000449.1:0-1318 GCF_036701385.1 Microcoleus sp. Pol12B4
TCACATTAAGTTCTTAACGTCACATTCTTATTTAAGCAGTTCGACACGAGTTTGTCGCGTCAATGGCAAAAACCACCAGGATAAATTCTACTGAGAGTTAAGCAGCCACGCAACTCTCGGCTGCGGATTTCTCTAATTTTTTTGGCTTTCGGTTCGCACTTACGCGATCGCACGCTCTCACAAACCATACAATTCGCCATCTCTCGGAAGTATAACTTCACGATTCCTTTAAATATCTCATGGCAGCGTGAAGATTCTATAAAGCCCTTTAATTAATTTTAGATAGGATTCCCCAATTGTCTTGATAATTTCAAGCAGACGCAAAAAAATCGTAAGCGGACGTTGATGCAACTGTCTGCCAATGATAGCTCCGCCAGAGAAGAAAAATTTACCCAGTTAGCGATGTGCTTGCTATGGTTAGAGAAGGCATAAGCTGCAGGATGCGCTTAAAGATTTGAACCGATAGGAGGCTAGTGCGATCCTCAAAATTTTGTTATTATTTACAGCGTGTCATCAGAAAGCACAGAGCCGCGCTTTATCCTCTACTGGGGTTTAAATTATGTGGCTTGAGCGTTAGGGGATGAAGCTATCAAGAAAAATTTCCGCTCCGTGTCTATATAGACAACCCAACGAAGGTTTACTAGAAAGAATGCACCTTCTTGAGAGAAAGACTTAGTAATTAATCTGGCCGATATTACGATCTCTTTATAGCGCCTGTTTGCAGTCAGGACTTCAGTTTTTTTTATATTTGTGAATAAGCACTAAAGTCCTGACTGCGAACTTAATGTAACCGCGAGACAAATTACTGCTGATTCCGCAGGCGAGGGTTCACAAATTCGTTTAATCCTTCCCCCACCAAAGACAGTCCCACTACCATTAAAGTCATCGCCAAACCGGGAAATAAAGCCGTCCACCAAATGCCAGTAGGTAGTGCATCTAAAGCTAAACGCAAGTCGTGTCCCCATTCGGGAGTTGCTTCGGGAAGTCCTAATCCGAGAAATCCTAAACCTCCTAATGTTAAAATTGCATCGGCCGCGTTGAGCGCAAACAGCACCGGTACGCTCTGAATCACATTCAGAAACAGGTAGCGCGAAAGCACTGTCCAAGTGTCAGCACCCATTGCTCGCGCAGCTTCGACAAATAATTCGGTTTTGACGCTGACGGTGTGATTCCTGACGACGCGGTAGTATTGAGGGATGTAGGAAATGCTCAGGGCGATCGCAGCATTAAAAACTCCTTTTCCCACTACAAACGCTAGCGTCAAAGAAAGTAGCAGCCCCGGCAAAGTATAAATTGTATCCATTAAAAATAACAACAC
>NZ_JAUBQR010000450.1:0-1306 GCF_036701385.1 Microcoleus sp. Pol12B4
GGTGTTTTTAAACAATAACGATTTTCTCTACCTAAAAATTGGCGATCGCAAATCACAACAGCCGAATCTTCATCTAAGTATAAACTCAAGTCTTCCTGCCGAATCATTAACTCTCCTTCAGTAGAAACATCACAAGGAACTTTTACAAATGAATCTCCTTTAACAGCAAAACAACCTACTTCTGTTTCCCAAAAATCCTGCTTCAACGATGCAGAAATAAAGTTAGCCTGAGTCACAAACTCAGCCACAAATCGAGATGCTGGTTCTTGATAAACTTCCTCTGGAGTGCCAAACTGTTCTAATTGTCCTTGACGCATCACCGCTACCCAATCTGAAATCGAAAGTGCTTCTTCGCGATCGTGGGTGACAAATACACCAGAGGTTCCCGTTGCTTTTAGAATCTCGCGGACTTCCTGACGCAATCTTAACCGTACTTGTACATCTAAATTACTCAATGGTTCATCTAGTAAAATAATCGCAGGTCTAGGGGCTAAAGCACGGGCCAGGGCAACTCGCTGTTGCTGACCCCCGGATAATTCATGGGGATAACGGTTTTCCAATCCTTCTAATCCCACCAACGCTAATGCTTCTGCGACACCTTTATGAATATTATGCTTTGACTCTTTTCCTTGATGCGTCAAGCCAAAAGCTACATTTTTCGCGACTGTCAAATGTGGGAATAGTGCATAGTCTTGAAACACCATACCAATGTCTCGCTGTTCCGGCGGGACTGACATATTAACACTGGCTACAGTTTTTCCTGCTAAAGCGATCGTCCCTGCTTGTAGCTGTTCAAAACCAGCAATTAACCGTAGCAAAGTTGTTTTCCCACAACCCGATGGTCCCAACAACCCCAGTATATCTCCCTGATGTAATGTCAGGGTGACAGATGCCACCGCAGGTGATGCTGCTTGGGCATACTGTTTTGTTACACCATCCAAATGCAGAATTATCGGTCGAGCCATTATTGCTATAAATAATCAACAATTTACTATTCTACAATACACCTGTTTAGTGAGATAAATTGTCAGAAAGACTTGACAAATGTTTACACATACTGATAAAGTAGCAAGCTAGACTTTTTACTAGCAATGAAAAATTTCCCAAAATCACTACATCAAACAGGAATCAGGACAATCCAATGGCTATGGACCTTACGCGGTTTATCTGCTAGTGGATGGACACTTGCTGTTATCGCTTTAGCATTGCCGATCGCCATACCAGTCATCAGTGTCTTATCCAGTATCTTTTTTGAAGCTAAAGATACATGGCAACATTTAACCGATACAGTTTTAACCCGTTATAT
>NZ_JAUBQR010000009.1:0-36725 GCF_036701385.1 Microcoleus sp. Pol12B4
CCGACTTTATTTGAGGGCGTGATGGAGTTTGTTGTACGCTTAAGCTATAAGATAAACGACTCTCAATTTCGACAATAGAAATCACAGAAATTTCCAACCCCTGTTCCGATTTTCCCGCTACACCATTATAAAAATAACCCTTACCGTCAGTTTTGTTGCCACTTTTTCTTAAAAAAGAACAATCGATAACGGCAATGACTGTGTGTTCAGGATTTAAGGCAGATTCGAGGAAATATTGATTAAATTGTGGAAAATTAAAGCTTTTGAGAAAGTGACGACGGTAGGTTTTTTCGCTCAAATAACTATAACGACTGAGATTCGTGAAGTTTACCTTACCATAGACCAGCAAAATAGTTGAGAATAAAGTGATTAAAAACTTCTTTTGGGGTTGACTAATTCCTGGCATTTGTTGTAAGATGGATTCAATAATCTTCATAAGGCAATCTGTGGAGCTTGTGTGTTTTTATAGCTTAACCTAAAAGAGTGCCTTTTTTTCTGTTTATTTTGGCTTCAGATAGCACTCTGTTTTTTCGCTTCTGTGCTTTATTGCGTAAGCATCCCTATTTAAAAACTGTCCGGAGTATTGATGTAATCAAAGTCACATTAAATAATTTAATTCAACTTGACATTCATATTTTGTAGTTTCTCTTTTAACCATTCCTCAAACAGAAGATTTTCCAAATCTCGCTTTAAAGCGCCTTCTAACGAAGCAGGTAGCACTTGTTCGACTTTCAACAAACAATAGCGTCCCTCAATCTGAAGCGGGCCAATAATTTGTCCAACTTGTGCATTTTCTGTGGCCTTGCGAACCATTTCTGGCATCTGAGCACGAATAACTGGCCCCATTACGCCACCTACTACAGCATCATCTACGGTGGAGTATTGTTTAGCTAATTGGACAAAATCTGCACCTTGTTCCAGTTGCGCTTTCAAACCTTCAGCAATTTCTGGATGCTGTACGACAATGCGCGAAAGGACAACCCGATCCAAATTTTCTTTATTTTGCACAAAGTGTTTTTGTACTTTTAATGCTGTGACTTTTTCTTTGAGATTTTCTTGTTTGATCCGAAAAACCACTTGCTGTTTAAGTACCGCATAATTTATCCCATTTGTCAATAACCATTTTTGGAAACTTTCAGGGCTAGTTAATTGCTGTTGCAACCGAAATTCTAGGATAAATTGTTCTACGATATCGGCTTCCGGTTCTGGAATTTCTAAAGCTTTTATTTCGTTTTCTAAGAGATACTGCTGGGCAATTTCTAACACAACTGTTGATAATTTACCAGCCGTGCGGAGATAGTCAAGGGATTGTTCTAAAGATAAAGTTACACTGTCTATCGATAAAAAATTGTTGATGTCCATTGGGAAATGTTGGTTAATGAGGGCGGTTACAATTGTGAGGGCGGGTTACAACTATCCCTAGTTTACCCGCCCCGCATCGATACTAGCCAACTAGCAAATTGAGCAACGTGGAATTGCCAGCCACTTTGGCAAGGGAGTTGGCGACACCTTTGAAATTGCCATCGCCTACTGCTTTGAAAGCATTGACTAAATCCTCGACACCGGGAATCATGTACATTCCTTCAAAGAAAGCATCCAAATACTTACCTTCTCTTAAGTTAACCGCAGCTTGGGCTAAATGTTCGCCTTCCGGGAATCCAGCAACTTTGAATCCTGTAGAAAGCGCTTTTAGGTAGTCGCCTTGCTGCAAACTCCACGCCATGTCTACCCAGTTCTTACCATCTTGGAACTTGGCAACGTCAAAGCCAGTCGAGAGTGCTTTGAGATATTCGCCCTCCTTGACAGATTGCACCATATCTATCCAATTTTTACCATCTTGGAACTTGGCAACGTCAAAGCCTGTAGAAAGTGCCTTGAGATAATCACCATCTTTAATAGACCAAGCAGCATCGACCCAACTTTGAATCGTTTGGAAGTTGGAGTTTAAGAAAGCACCGATTACTTTTCGATTCGCTTCCGCAGTTCCGCGGGTACTTAATGAGGTTGAAACATAGGGCGATACCAGTCCTAATGCGGCCAAGAACAGTGTGTAATCTAACTCTTTGTATTGGAAAGCAGGATTGCTCAATTCGAGAACAGAAAGAGAAGAGAATTTAACCCCAGATGCTTTTTGTTCGCCCTTAATTTCCACACCATTCAGCACAGCCAGTCCGTGTTTTTCCCAGACAAAAGGATTAGAGTACGAGGAAATAACGGCTTGACCGGGCAGGAAGGCTTCTCCAGCCATTTGGACGATATCGCCAGATACGACGTAGTGGGTTACATTTTCTGGATTCCCTCCATTGAAGGCAAATTTAAGCGCGATCGAATCATCAATTCCGGGAGAATTAAAGGTGACAGTTTGACCCACCTTATCTGTAAATTCAGCCGCAATTGTTTGAGCTAATGCACCACCTAAACTGTGACCCACAATATCAGGACGGCGACCTTGCTGATTTTGAGTTGCTAACCAACCTTCGATCTCATTCTTATTCGCTTGGAATTGACTGTAACCGATGCTAATAGGGTTGGCATCTTCCAAAACATCTTTTAACGTTGCGATGCCTTTCCGTTCCGTTGGGCTGCCTCCCGTACCGCGAACGGCAAGAACGGGTGGTTTACTGCCATCTGTTGAAACGAGACCAACGGCATAGAATCCAGTGTTTGGATCGGAAATTACTTTGTCAACTTTGTAACCAGAATTCAGCACTTCGTTTTCTGCGAGTCTATTGCCCATCGTACTGTCATCTTTGAAAGCATTCTCCTCCTGGGCAGACACTTCAGGATCTTCGTAGGCAATACCGCGAGCCAGATATTCGTATAACTTGTGTTTTTCCGGGATAGCTGCGGGATCTATACTTTGTCCTGGCAACGAGTAATCGTCTGTAATAGCATCAAAAACATTCCCGACAAATGTTCCAGCATTGTCCAAACCAGCCGTTTCTAAACCAGCACTCAAAGCTTGCTTGTAGTCGCCATCTTTGATAGCCCAGGCAACGTCTACAAATTTGTCGGCCTTGGGAAATCCAGTGGTTGATAAACCCGTACTCAGAGCTTTTTTATAGTCACCATCTTTGATAGCCCAGGCAATATCAACAAATTTCTCAGGATTATTAAACCCTGTACCCGACAATCCTGCACTTAAAACATCCTTCCAGTCGCCATCTTTCATTGCCCAGGCAACATCTACAAAGGTGTTGGCTAGCTGATCTTTTACCTCAAGCTCTTTGAGGATATCTTTCAAGGCTGTCTTGTAGTCTTTGTTGATAATTCCCCAGCCGACATCTACTAGGATATTGACCAGCGTATCTGGAACAGCAGAGCCACCGGGTATTATACCTAGCACTCCATTGATAGCGTTCTTGACAACCTGTTTCCAATCTCCTCCAATCAGGGCAATCAATCCCTCTATGCCATTGACAACAGTGCCGACAACTGGAATTTTCTTCAAGACATCGAGGACAGCACCAACGTCTATGCCGTCGAGGGAACTTTTAAGTTTGGCCGCGAGGTCATCTGCTAATTTTTTGACAGGGTTATTTTTATCCAAAAACTCCTTAAAGTTTTTACCCTGTTTCTTAAGATCGTCAATGCTCTTGGGAATGCGATTACCTACTTCTTCAGCTACCTTACTGATAGCAATCCAACCTTTTTCCAAGCTCTTTTGCACGGAATTGACAGCATTGTTAGTTTCGTTCCAAGCATCAGTCACCCAACCCGTCACTGAATTGGCAGTTGCTATAGTGGCGTTCCAGGTTGCTGCGGCTGTGTTTGTGACATAATCAGCAGCATTTACGAAACTATTCCAGCCGTTACTAATTGCACCGTCTATTGAGGTAGCAGCACTACCAATAGCATTCCAACCATCATCAAGTTTTTCTCGAACGTAGTTAGCAGCATTCCACGTTTCCGATGCAAACTTGCTATTGAGCTGTTGTAGATAAACATCGGCATTTTGCATCGCTTGACTAGTCTCTTGGGCGACTTTATCGAGAACTGTCACCGCACTGTCAAGCGATCGCCAGGTGCTGTTTGTCAAATCTCTTGCCCACTGCGGGAAGGGGTTGGAAGAACTACCACCACCTGAACCGCCAGAATTTCCAAACAATCCTCCAACTACTGCACCTGTTACAGGATCGCCTAAAACAGCACCAATTCCTGCACCTACAACAGCACCTCCCAAACTCCAAGCGGCTCGTTCTGTAGCAATACTACTCCCTGTACTACTCCAAACTGTACCTGTCATCTTGGCTTCCAGATCGTAGTAGTAGTACAAGTTGTAGAAGTCTTTCCAGTAAGCTTCTGGGATGCCATAAGTTCTCAGAGTATTTTCAAACAGATCAAAGTTAGCAGGCTTGTAGGTTTCTGGTTCAGTTGCTTTCGCCAAATGCACCCCCGCCGCAATATTTAGCAGCCCCAAACCTGTTTTAGTATCCCAACCTGGCGTATCCAAGTCAGTCGCCGTGAGGCGAAGAATATCCATCACTTGGGTGTAGTTCAAATTGGGGTTCGCAGCCCAAATTAGAGATGCTGCACCTGTAACTTTAGCTGCTGCTACCGATGAACCAACAGCACCATTACTAGCAGTTCCCTGTGCCAAGATGTCAACACCCTTGCCGTAGTTGGAATAATCAATTTCCCCATAGCTGGAATAATCTGCCCGTTGCCAACCTTCAGCAGCACCCGCGACCAGAATATTGTCAAACTCTTTAGTTGCTTGACTTAGAGCAGACATGAGATCGTTCTGATTTCCTGTTGCGGCAACAACTAACACATTATTCTGCTGGGCATAAGTTAGAGCCGCTCTTTCTAAAGCAGTCAATTCGTGGCGCGTGACAACAATACCATCAGGTAAAGTCTGAGTCAGGTCGAAGCTGAGGTTAACTACAGAATTTGGTTGTCTTGATGCTTTGGCAGTATCAACAAACTCAATCAATGACTGTGCCCAATCGTTTGAATCAACAGCACCTCCTAGCCAAATCGGTGACTTATCATTGATGCCATCAATCCCAATGTTGTTTTTACGAGTCGCACCAATAATCTCTAGGATTTTAGTACCGTGATCGTTTCGCCACCATTCCCCAGAATCCAGCAAGGGGTTTTCGTCACCACCAACTAAATCTTTACCCAGTGTAATGCGCGAGTAGTCAATGTCTGGATTTTCGGCACTAAAACCCGTGTCAATAACGCCAATGAGTGGCAAACCAGATTTTGCATTATCGGGGGTGTTGTACCAACGACTTTCAGAGGTGGCGATTTTTGCCCAAACATCAATTTGAGCTTGAGTATCGTCAACTGAATCATTCCAAGAATTAGTAATTGCGCTATACTGATTCCAAGCATCACTCATAACCTGTTGGCGAGTGCTGTCTTGCTCTTGATAATGAGTCCAAGCATCCGCCATAACAGCATCAGTATAGTTATCCAGAGCGTAGTATTGATTCCAAGCATCGTTGATTACCCCAGTTTGATAATCATTCATGCTGTTATATTGACTCCAAGCATCATTTATCATCCCAACTCGGTAGTTATCCAAATCGCGGTAGTCGTTCCAAGCATTGCTGATAACGGCATCCGTGTAGGAATCAAAGCTGTTATACTCACTCCAAGCATTGTCCACAACTTCAACTCGATAGTCATTCCACGCCCGGTAGCTGCCGGAAGCATTATTTAAGCTTGTATTTCTGTCCGTGGCATTGTTGTTATAATCGATTACAGCATTATTCACTAGAGAGTCGCTGTAGTTGCTGAGGGCATCATACTCGTTCCATGCTGCATCTCCTACACCATATTGATTAAATTCATCTACAACATGGTTGGTACGATCGATCATCCAGTTTTCAATCCTGACGATCTCGTTCCAGTTATGGTTCGTCCATCCATACATCCAGTCGGAAACGCGATTGATTTCATTTGCCGTGTATGCTGCCCAGTCGTACATATACTGTCCGCTACCCGATATTTCATTGTTGAGGTAGTTATCCCAGGCATTTATGTAGTCCGTGTTGCTGGAGAGATTTTGCCAGATATCCCAAGCTTGGTTGTATGTGGAGCTATCGATAGAAGAGATTTCTCCTTGTAAATAGTTCGTCCAAGCATTCATATAATCTCCACTGCTGGAAATTTGATTGCCTAGATAATCTACCCAAGCATTCATGTAGTTTCCATTACTAGATAGATTGCTCCCGATATCGGGAACTTGATTGTAGATAGAGTTCCCCGCATCGCTCATTTCATTTTGAAGACTTTGTAACTCTTGCTCTCCACTTGCTTCTAATTTGGTCATTTGGGAGTTTGCTTGTTCTAGCCACTCGTTAACGACGGTTTGGGGTGTAACAACTGACTCTGTAATTGTTACTTGTACGGGGGAGGCGATCGGCCCTTTTCCCTCATCATTACTAGCTGAATTTTCTACCACGGTTGGTTGTGGGATGGAGCCTGAATTACTGTCTGCTGAAGTGGGCGCGATCGCTGCTGTCACCTCACCTTCACTTGCCGCAGTTTCCCCTAAAGTTGGCTGTGTGGTGGATGTCGAGTTATTGTCTTGAGTTGAAGGGGCGATCGCTCCTATCTCCTCACCCTCATTTCCAACAGTCTCCACTACAGGTGGCGGGGTATTAGAAGCTGAATTATTATTTTGGGTTGTGGACGTGAGCTCATCGGAGTTGGTAGAAGTTACATCAGTTTCCGTTTTAGCAGGATCGGATGTTGCGGCGGCTGGAGTGACGACGGGGGTATCTGATTTTGATACTTCAGACGCGATCGCGACTGAATTATTATCCGTTACTACTGCTGAACCGGAAGTTTTGGGAGTATCGGAGACGATCGCTCCTGCATCCCCAGTGACGCTAGATGAAGACTCGGTTGTCACAACTGGCTGTTCTGACGATACTGGTGCGATCGATCCAGTGTCAAGCGGTGCGATCGCTGGATCTTCACTCTCAGAAGTTACCGCTGCTTTATCTGGGACTGGGGAAGTTTCCTCAACGGAAACTGAGGGTTTCTCGATCGCAGGTGCGAACTCATCGGAGTTGGTAGAAGTTACGTCAGTTTCAGTTTTAGCAGGATCGGATGTTGCAGGTGCAGTGACAACAGGGGTGTCTGATTTTGATACTTCAGAGGCGATCGCTCCTGTTTTGCTAGCGTTATCTACCTCGTTATCTGTATTGCCAAAAACGCTATCATACAACTCATCTGTGACCAACTCCCCGACTTTGGGATTCTCCGGTGTTACGTAAGCTTTAGCATACTCAGTCAAGGCTTTCCCCAAGTTAGTTGAACGCCACTCTTTCTTTGGATTGATGACGCTATCTATACTGACTGCGCTCCCCGTCGCACCCCGCACCTGGAAGATAATGTCATTGTAGTCGCTATCTGTACCTGGCTTGTCTACCCGCAAATCTTCCATGACAAAGGTATTTCCTATACCCGTGACATCGGCAATTTGCCCAGTCATAAAGCTACCATTTGGGTTAGCCATTGGCAGGGAAAATAAAGGCCGTGCGTCATCACCTGTTGCAGACTTGTTTGCAACTTGCTGTAAGTTAGCTCCGTTAGGGACTAAGATGAAAGCAAACGTATCCCCTGGAAGCATTGTCAAGGTTTTAACGCCTTTATACTCGCCTTGATTACGGTTGATGTCGTCAGGGAGGTCGCCATTAAATCTGGCTCCTTCATTAGCGTCGTTAATGACGACATAACCCAAATTAGAATTACTTACCGCTCTGCGTGCAGCCTCAGTAATAAAAGCATCGGAGTTTTGAGCTAATTTCTCCATCCCCTCTAGATTAAAAATCCCTAACTCTCCCTCATATCCACCTCCGTCAAACAGGTAATCAATCCCAACATTGCCAGTTTCACCAACTTTAAATACCCCCATGTTAAATGTAAAGTTTTGAGATGTAGTGACAACGGGAGTATCTGATTTTGATACTTCAGATGCGATCGCGACTGAATTATTATTAGTTACTACTCCTGAATCTGGATTTTTGGGAGTAGAAGTATCGGATACGATCGCTCCTGCATCCCCCGTGACACTGGATGAAGACTCGGTTGTCACCACTGGCTTTTCTGACGATACTGGTGTGCTTGATCCATTGTCAAGCGGTGCGATCGCTTGATCTTCACTCTCAGAAGTTACCGCTGCTTTATCTGTGACAGGGGAAGTTTCCTCAATGGAAACTGATGATTTCTCAATCGCTGGTGCGATCGTTTTATTTTCAGTTGAAGTAATGGAAGTGTCTGGCGTCTTAGATTGACTTGTTGCTGGCGTAACGTTTTCTTTTGGCTGTTCCGTATTGTTAAGTGTTTCGCTTTGAGGAGCAGAAGGATTCGTTAATGAGTCCGGTTTTGAATTATCTATTACCGCTTCGTTTACTTTTAAGCCTGTTAGGGTATCGATTCCTGTATCGGATGTACTCGATTTAGATTTTAAATCATTTGAAAAAATACTTGTTTGGGTGGTGCTAGAGTCGGGCAAGATTACATTATTGATTTCCTCATTTTTTAAGTCTAAAATACTTGGCAATATATCTTTTGTAGTGGATGAATCGTTAGCAATAAATGAATTGTTAACAGAGTTTACATTGTTTATTTTATCTGATGCTGGTACGAGTGCATTTGTCGAGCCTATTACTGCATCTAGATTGCTTTTTTCCTTGTTAAAGTTAAGTGTAGCATTGTAATTAATTAAGTCGCTCACGGTAGATACCCTCTGATTTATCTGCGTTGAATGGGTGGTTTTAGTGAATTTATCCTTGCCTGACTTTCAAGAAGTAATTTTTTAAGAAGCATTGCAATAAAATTAAGCAGCTCTTGCAATGCCCATTACTACCTGATAATGAAACTTCATTAGATATGCACACTTTTGATAGCTATTACTTTTAATATTGCAATTCACTGGTTAAATTTGCCTCGATTCAGTAATAACACTGATGCGCCGATCGTGTCTGTGAGTAAAAGTTATAAATAGTTATATCGTGGCTCCAAACTCTACCGAGTTTTTAAGTATAATGGTCTAAACGCCTGCAATTGGGGACAAGAACCATGACCCTTGCGCTAACAAACCGGATAATTTTAGATAAATGACTATTGAAGAAGCACTGCTTTTCCTCGACTCACTTCTCAAACAAGAGCATCTCAACGATATTCACATACTGGTATTGCGACAGACTTGGGAAGGACACTCTTATCCACAGATTGCCAAAAGCGCGGGTTATGATGCCGAATACATTAAGTTTGTTGGCTTTCAATTATGGCAAGTTCTCAGTCGGCTATTCGGAGAAAAAGTCACCAAGAGTAATGTTCAGTCAGTTATGCGACGGAAAGCGCAACAGGCACAAGTAACTGTCGCACTACCAAATAGCCAAATTAGTCACAATATAAACAAACAAATCCATTGGAGTGGTGCGATCGCCGATCGAGTTGCAACTCATGTAACCAAACTCAACAAAAGTATTAATTGGGGAGAGGCAATTGATGTTTCTATTTTCTACGGACGTGCACAGGAATTAGCTTTATTAGAACAGTGGCTTATCGGCGATCGCTGCCGCCTAGTGACACTGTTGGGGATGGGTGGCATTGGTAAAACCTCTCTCTCTATCAAGGTAGCAGAACGCGTCCAAGAGCAATTTGATTATATTATCTGGCACAGTCTCTGCAATGCTCCATCGCTCCTCGACTTGTTGGCAGAACTGATTCAATTTCTCTCGAACCAACAGGAAACAAATTTACCGGAAACTGTGGATGCTGGAATCTCGCGCCTGATGCACTATCTGCGACAGCATCGGTGTCTTTTAATATTAGATAACTTCGAGTCAATTCTACAGGAAGAAGAACGCACGGGTTGTTATCGACAGGGATATGAAGGCTACGATAAACTTCTGCGATGCGTAGCCGAAATTAACCATAAAAGTATTTTGCTACTAACCAGTCGAGAAAAACCGATCGGTTTAGCCGCTAAAGAAGGTAAAAATTTGCCAGTTCGTTCATTACAACTGACAGGTTTAACAACCCCAGAAGCACAGGAAATTGTCCAAGGTATTGCTTTTTTTCAAGGAGCAGACTGCGAATGGGATATTTTGATATCCCACTATGCTGGAAATCCGTTAGCCTTAAAAATGGTTGCTCCAGCCATCCATGATTTTTTTGATAGTAGCCTGACCAGATTTTTAGAACTTTTAAATCAAGGAACTTTAGTATTTGATGATATTCGGAACCTATTAGACCGACAATTCAATCGTTTATCAGATCTAGAAAAAAAGGTGATGTACTGGCTGGCGATCGAGCGGGAGCTAGTCTCGCTGACAGAATTACAACAAGATTTAGTTTCAAAATTAACTGTCAAAGAATTACTAGAGGTTTTAGGTTCTCTCGTTAGACGTTCTCTCATCCAAAAAACCTCAGACGGCTATACTCAACAACCCGTCGTCATGGAATACATGACGGAACGATTAATCGAAAAAGTCTGCACTGAGATAACCAGCAGCGAAATTGACCTTCTCAGAAGCCATGCTCTTCTCAAAGCTACAGCTAAAGAATACCTTAGAGATACGCAAGCTCGTCTTATCCTTAAACCTATTGCCGAACGACTGCTTTTTACTTTTGAACGTCAGCAACTTCTCGAGAGCCAACTCAAACCAATTCTAGCATCGCTGCGCGGTAAACCAACAATAGAAACTGGCTATGCTGCGGGTAATATTATAAATTTATTGCGTCAGATGCAGGCAGATTTAAGCGGTTGGGATTTTTCTAATTTGACTGTTTGGCAAGCTTATTTACCCGATACGAATTTGCATCAGGTAAACTTTGCTGGGGCTAATTTAGCTAATTCCGTTTTCACTGAAGTTCTGGGAAGCGGTTTGTCAATCGCTTTTAGCCCGGATGGACAATTTTTAGCAATGGGCGATACAAATGGTGAGATTCACTTGTGGCAAATGCCAGAAGTTAGGCTGCTGAGAACTAGCAAAGAATACGGCAGCATCGTGTTATCAGTCGCTTTTAGTCCGGATGGGAAAACTCTTGCTACTGGCCGTAGTAACGGGACGATTCGTTGCTGGGATGTTAGCAGTTGGTCTATCCGTCAAATATTGCAGGGAAATACTAGCCCTGTGCTGGGAGTGGCTTTTAGTCCTGAGGGCAAGATGCTTGCTAGCAGCATCGGTGATGGAACTGTGCGTTTCTGGGATTGGAGTCATGGACGATGCTTGCTAACTTTGCAAGCACACAAAAATCAGGCTTGGTCGATCGCATTTAGTCCTCAAGGTAATATTTTAGTTAGTGGCGGTGATGACGGAATACTTAAACTTTGGGATGTTGCTACGGGACAATGCCTGAAAATGTTTGAGAGTGAATGTGGTCAAATTCTATCGGTTACTTTCAGTCCGGATGGTAAAACTGTAGCCTGTGGCGGTGCTGATGCTTCGATCGCCCTGTGGGATATTAACACGGGTGAAGTCTTGAGGATTTGCTCTGGACATTCACAAATGGTGGTGTGTGTTGCCTTTAGTCCAGATGGTCAGATTTTAGCAAGTTGCAGCGAAGACAGCACGGTGAGATTGTGGGAGGTAATATCGGGTAAGTGTCTAAAAACGCTGCAAAAACACACCAGTCGGGTTTCAGCCGTCGCGTTTAATCCTGATGGCAAAACTTTAGCTAGCACTGGTGAAGACTGTACGGTGAGACTCTGGGAGGTTAAAACAGGTCATTGTCTGAAAACAGTATTGGGGCAAAGCAATCCAGTAAATTCGGTAGTTTTCTCGCCAGATGGCCAAACTTTAGCTAGTAGCGATCGCGCCGTGAGATTATGGAATATCAAAACGGGGAAATGTATTAAAAGCATACAGGATGGACATACTAATCGATTGAAATCGATTGCCTTTAGTCCGAATGGGGACTTGTTGGCGAGTGGATTCTCTGACACTACTGTTAGGTTATGGGATGCTATGACCGGAGAATGCCTAAAAAGCTTAGAGGGTCATTCTGCTTGGGTTTGGGGAGCCACCATCAGTCCCGACGGTAAGATATTGGCAAGTTTCAGTGCCGATCAGACTATCAAACTATGGGATATTAGCACAGGGCAATGTCTTTATAGTTTTACTGAGCATCAGAGTTGGGTGATGGGAGTTACTTTTAGT
Source organism: Microcoleus sp. Pol12B4 (assembly GCF_036701385.1). NCBI lineage: Bacteria > Bacillati > Cyanobacteriota > Cyanophyceae > Oscillatoriales > Microcoleaceae > Microcoleus > Microcoleus sp. Pol12B4. The sequence continues at coordinate 12,135 of NZ_JAUBQR010000009.1, forward strand.
CCTTCAGGTAATATCCTGGCTTCTGCGAGTACCGATAATACGGTGAAGTTATGGGATATCAGTACAGGGAAAGTCTTAAGAACTTTGATGGGCAATAGCAGTTGGGTTTGGTGTGTTGCCTTTAATCCTGACGGTAATATCCTCGCAAGCAGCAACAGTGACGGTAGCATCAACTTTTGGGATATCAATACCGGACAATGTCTGACCACTCTGGAGGGACATGGGGATATTGTGTCATCTGTAATTTTCAGTCCTGATAGTACATACTTGGCGAGTGGCGGTCATGACCAAACTATACGAGTTTGGGATGTTAGCACGGGTAGATGTTTGCAAGTTCTCGAAGGACATAACCATTGGGTATGGTCAGTTGCTTTTAGTCCAGATGGTCAGACCCTTGCTAGTAGTAGCCAAGATGAGACGATTAAGCTTTGGGATGCAGTGACGGCTAAGTGCATCAAAACCTTACCAGTTCCCAAACCTTATGAAGGCATGAAAATGACAGGTGTTAAAGGTTTAACTGAGGCGACTATTGCGACGCTCAAAACACTGGGGGCAGTTGAAGTAAGTTGATCGCGACTTATACCAAATCCGGGTTTACTACCCCTTTTTTTTGTATTATTTGTCATTGCAAGGAAGGAAGCAATTGCAGAGACTAAGCGATTGCTTCCTTCCTCGCAATGACGGAGGGTTAGTGATGATATTAAAACCGGATTTGGGAGCGGGTGGCTACATTGGAGGGGGTGGGGCGTCTTGAATTTTAGCCAGTGCTGCTTTCATTTCAGGAGTGGCTAGCAACTTTTGGGTATCTGCGATTAAACGATCGCCCCAGAGGTTTTCTTTGAGATATTCTACGGTAGCATAGCGTTTGTCAAGTTTGAGAGCTGCTTCTCCCATCGCTAAGCCTTTTTCTTTGTCACCTTTTGTGTACAATGCTACTGCTAGAGCTAGCATTGATTCGGCTGCTTTATCGTCGATCACGATCGCTTCTTGCCAGCGTTTGATCGCGCTATCAATATCTCCCATTTCGTATTTGACTAATCCGATATTGTTAATAGCCGGCCACAGGTTTTTTTCTAAAGCAAAGGCTTTTTCATATTGGGCGATCGCCTGATCGAACCGCTTCAACTTATAAAAAGCATTGCCTAAATCAAATAATGCACCTGGAGTGTCTGGTTTTAACTTTAACCCTGCTTGCAAATATTCGACTGCTTTCTCGTAGTTCGCTTTCCGAAAGTGAGCTTCTCCCAAGACAAATTTAATTGAGGGATTTTCTGGCGACAGAGATTGAGCTTGCCCCAAAGCTTCAATGCCTTTGTCAAACTGCTCGACTTGAAGGTACAAGCTACCTAACAAAGTCCAAGTTTGAGCATTCTTGGGGGCTAACTGTGTGGCGAGTTCGGCTCTAGGTACGGCGAGTTGGTACTGCTGCAGCCTAGCTAGCTGGACAGCTTCTTCTGCAAGGCTCAAGGCTGTTTGTTCAAGTTGGGCAGAGTCGATTTGCAGGGTGTAAGGCAGGAGTGCCTGTGCGACAGCAGGCTCGGGCATTGTCCACAAACCGAGTGCGAGTAGCAAAGATATTAAAGGAATGCGATTAGGCACTGTACAGCCCCAGAAAAAAATATAAGGGTTTCTCGATCGCCTATAATAACTCATATTTTTGAGTTTTGATATTGCTTCTTGACTCGCAACACTTCTGGGTTTTCATTTAAATACTTCTCAAATTATATTTACACTCAGGGTAGTCGTTTTTCTTCACTGTTTTATAGACGACTGATCGCCTCACTACAAATAGGCAAAATTATGAGTTATTAAAAACTTAATGAGTTAATAAATAACCCTTCAATGTTTTCCTTTAAAGAATTACCCAACTCTGTTTTTACTCAGAAATAATAGTGGTATTTACAGATTTAGATAGAAGTAGTAAATTACTCACTAAAAACCTGGTAGCTTCTTCATTTTCAGGAACTTGAATGCGTTAATAAACTCTGTTGAATTTTGTCTAACAATTGTGCTGCTGATAAGGAAGAAGGCAAAATTTTAGCAGATACTTCTTGCAGTAGAAAGTCGATCGCCTCGGATTCCGAATTTACAGCAGATCGATAATCCCAGACTAAAATAGGCAGTTTTACTGTCATTTGGCGCAGGTTCGATAGCGCCTGCAACATAGCGGGGGATTCTGAGGGGGCATCTCGCAAGCACAGCAAAACTAAGTCAACGCTTTGATATTGCAACTGCTGCAAAACTTCTGTCCAGCTCTGAGCGATCGACCCTCGAAATCCTGCGGTGTGGATGTACTGAATCAAAGCTTGAAAGTTGGGAGTATAAAACTGGGAATTGGGCAGGGGAATCTCGGCATTTGTCGATCGAGCGCAATGTTGCAATTCTTCCGTCGGGTTCCCCCCAGCAGTTCGGTGCAAATCGGGTAAAGTCGAAATGTCGGCAAATAAAATGCTGGGCTTCCAACTCATGCCCGCAGCAACTTGAATTACTTGCCACAAAGCACTTGGCATTAACCCGGTTGGTGAAGTTTCACTGTCGTCGGGACTGCTAGTGGCTAAACAGGGAAATACCGACAATCCTTTGACTTGATTTGCCAGTTGCGTCGTTGGAGGATCTAAAGTCACCAAGGGGAGAGAACCCAAATTTCGAGACCGACTTAACTGTTCGATAAAAGCTAAGGGGTTTTCCAGTTGACTTGTACCGTCTAAGACGATCGCATCGGGCCGCCAAATTCTGGCCACGAGTTCTGCTTGGCCGAGGTCGTCTGCTTCTAAAACCCGGCAGTAGTTGGGGTTAAGCAGTAAAGCGGAACCTTGAGAGGAACCGTTTTGCGGGCTGAGCCACAACACAGTTAAAGAACTCCTTACTTTGGCGCTACTAGCATTACTGTGACCTATCAAGTCTGCCAGCAGCCGCCGCAAAGCGGGTTCTTCCACCGGCAAGCTCAAAAAGCCTTCGGCTCTGTTGACACTGGCCCGTTCTTTTTCGCCTCTGGTGGCCGTGATGATCGCCGGAATCGATCGGGTATCCGGGTCACTCTTGAGCAGCGTCAGCACGTCCCAACCCGACAGCAGCGGCAGCAGCGGGTTCAGGAAAATCGCTTCTGGACTGAACCTGCGAGCTTTTTCCAGCGCTTCGGTGCCGGAACGGGCGACTATTACTTGGTAGCCCAAACCTGAGATGACGTTGGTTAAATCTTCGATATATTTGGGAACTGCTTCGACTATTAATACTAAACGAGAGCGAGAATTGGCGATCAGAGTCGGATATTGGGGTTTTAATAATTCTTCCTCGGCGGCTCCAGGTGTCGCGACTTCTTCGCTGCTATTTCCCGGAGGATTTGGTGGCAGCAACAGGGTAAATTGAGAGCCTTGGTTTTCTGAGGAAATAAACGAAACGTCTCCGCCGTGGAGCCGAGCTAGGCGTTGAGTCAGTACCAGTCCCAGTCCGGTTCCTTGAAAGCGCCTAGTGAGGGGGCTTTCTAGCTGTTGGAATTTCTGAAAGATTAGGTGCTGTTTGTCGGCCGGGATGCCGATGCCAGTGTCCGAAACTGTGAATGCGATCCAGCCTTCCCAAACATTCACTTTCAATCCGATTTTGCCGCCGATCTCGGTGAATTTTAGGGCATTGGAAAGGAGGTTAACCAACATTTGCCGCAGCCGCAGTTCGTCGGCAATTAAGTGGCTCAGTCCCGCTTCTATTTCGAGTGTAAACTCTATTTGGGCGGATGGTTCTACGTTTGATGTACCGTCAGTTTTGCTCGGGGCAGGAGGGTTTTTTTCTTCTTGCTGTTGCAGTTGTTTTGCTTGTTCAAAGGCTCTTTGGCAGGTTGATGCTATTTCGACTGCTTCGGGAATTAGTTCTAGCTGCCCGGTTTCCATCCGAGTCAAGTCTAATATATCGTTAACTATTGTCATCAAATGCCGCCCGCTTTTATGAATTAGTTTGGCGTAGCGTGTTTGGCGGTCGTTGAGTTCTCCGATCAATTTATCTTTGAGGAGGCTTGACAAACCTAGCACGGCGGTGAGCGGGGTTTTTAGTTCGTGGCTGATGCATGATAAAAATTCGTCTTTTAGTCGGTTGAGGTGGATTAAATCTGCGTTTTTCGCTGCTAGTTCTTTGGCGACTAAATGTTCTTCAGTGACATCTTGGCCCATTACTAAAATTAGCTTGTCTGAGAGCGGCTGTTTGACAAATTGCCAGATCCGTTCTTGACCTTTTTGTACGGGGCACTCGCAAATGTAGGTGTCTGGTTTGCCGGCGGTGGGGCACCAAGCTGGAGCGGTTAATGTTGAGGGGGAGGCGGCAGCGTACAGGGGCAGCGGGCAACTGGTGGCTGCTGTTGAATCACGCGCGGCGAAGCTATCCCGCAGGGAATCGCTCGATCTACTTGCTCCTACTAGGCTCCTGCATTCTTTGGTGATGCCCTCTAACTGCACGCTCTTGTATTCGCTTGTTAAATGACTTGGTTTGCGGGGCGAGTGTTTACCCAAATTTGCTGCTGGTTCTGGAACTGGTTCGGGGCCTGCTCCCAGCAAAATCCGCCACGCTGCGTTTTGGCTGACTATTTGTGCGGTGGGGGTTTGCAATCTTAGGGGCAGGGGCAGTTTTTCCAACAGTTGGACTAGGGAGTTCAGGTTTTCCGAAGGTTTCAATCCTGCTTCTAGAAAGCGCACTTGAGCGTCTAGGACCGTGGCGATGGCTTCGGAAATTGGTTTTAATTCGATTTCTTTGACGGCTGTTGCCGGCTCTGTGAGGCTGCAGAGCGAGCTGCTGTTGAGTGCGGCGAATTGCAGCAGGCTCAGGCTGTCTAGCATTCCTAAAAATTGACCACTCGCATCTGTGAGGGCGATCGGAGTGTTTGAGGAAATGCCGACGGTTTGGCAGTTTGGCCCGGCTGGGGTGTTCTGTTCCTCTGTTTGCAGGTACTGCCAGAATTCCCTGACGCTCATAGCGGCGGGTAATGCCCTGACTGGCTCGATCGCGATCGGGCTTTCTGACAAAGGTTGCTGCCCGTCGTTTGTGCGATCGGCTCCCCAAGCCCAAAGGCTGCGGAGGTACACTAATCCCAGCGGCTGTAGCTGTTCGTTGACTACTGCGACTCGATCGCAGTTGCAGGATCTGAAAATTGACTGCAGCGATTCTAGCGCACCCGTTTGGTGGCACAGCGGCACTGGCTCGATAAAATTTTTGAGACTGGGGGTGGTGAGTGGCATAACAAACCTGAGAGTCTGCTCGCGAGAGCAGTAATATTTTTGATGCTCAATGTAGCTGCGAATTTCTGTATCTTATTTGTTTTATATCAGTTCGCTATCAGGCTCGATATCTGCACCGAGACCGGGGAGTTCGATGCCTACGCCTGATTTGAGGCGACTAGCAATTATTTTAAGGCTTAAGCTTAATTGCAGAAATCACGCTCAGGGTGCTTGACACAAAAGCCACAGAGTACACTTTGATTCTTCCTTTGGTAGAAGCGCATCACTTATTTTGCGGTTAAGATTGGTTAAAATAAATATTGAGATGATTGTTAAAATGTTAAGTTTTTTGTAAAGGAGATATCAACTCTGAGCGAGCCAGCACTTTCAGGCAACTTAGGTGGTGCACCTACAGCTTTGCTTCCTCAACTGTCTATCGGTATTTTTGTCCGCTCTGAGGAAATCGCAGCCTCTGCGATCGAGCTTTTGAGAGGCGAACGCTATGCTTTAACGCACATTAAGTCGGCAGTGGAGCTTTTGGGGTTCCTTAAGCACAATTATCACCTTGATTGTTTGGTTTTGGAGGTGGATGGGGATCTGCGATCGCTTCTGGGCAAGCTGCAAGAACGATCGATCTTTTTGCCTGCTGTGATTTTTTCGCCTCACCCGCAAGATTGCAGGCCCGAAGCACAATATTCAGAGGGTTTTGAGGCTGCAGCCATTACCCCAAACAAGAGTCAAGACGAAAGCTGTGCTTTTTTTTATCACCCTGCTGAGGTGCAACTGGCAATCGCTCGATCAGGCGAAATAGCTGCTGGTATCGATCAGGCGATCGCACAATTTCTGAAGCTTTCTACTCCGGTTCCTGTCAATTACCAATCCGTAACGGTCGATGCGACAGCCCAATTGACGGCTCAAAGTTTGCTCAGCCGACAGCAGCGACGGCTGGCGGAAAAATTACGGGAGCGATTAGGATACTTAGGTGTGTATTATAAAAGAAATTCCCAGATTTTTTTGAGAAATCTGTCGGGACCAGAGAAACAAAAGTTTTTGGAGCAACTCAAGTCAAGTTATCGCGACATCGTTTTGAATTATTTTTCTCAAGATACTGCGGTCAACAATCAAATAGATGAATTTGTGAATTTGGCTTTTTTTGCTGACGTTCCCGTGACTCAGATTGTAGAAATTCACATGGAATTGATGGACGAGTTTGCTAAACAGCTAAAAATAGAAGGACGCAACGAGGAAATATTGCTCGATTACCGCTTGACTCTGATTGACGCGATCGCTCATATGTGCGAGATGTATCGGCGATCGATTCCGAAAGAAACCTCTCAAGGTAGAAGGTAGAAGGGATTCGGCATAATTTAAGAAAGAAAAGGTAGAAGGTAGAATCTAACAAAAAATAAAGGAGCCGACAAACGGTCGCGCGAGGGAGAGGCGGAAATTATTATAAAATAACAAAGAACAGCGGATTTAAGACAAATAACAACTACAACTAACATCTGACAACTAATACTCAACATTTAAAAAAGTTCATGAGTCCTCTGAAGAAAACCTACGTTCTGAAGCTGTACGTTGCGGGGAATACTCCCAACTCAGTGCGAGCTTTGAAAACCCTAAAGGACATCCTAGAACAAGAATTTCAAGGCGTCTACGCGCTGAAAGTCATAGATGTTCTCAAAAATCCTCAGCTAGCAGAAGAGGACAAAATATTGGCAACCCCGACGCTGGCCAAAATCCTGCCACCACCGGTGCGAAAAATTATTGGCGATTTGTCCGATCGTGAGAAAGTTCTGATAGGATTAGATTTGCTCTATGAAGAACTTCGCGAAGAAGACCTGAATTCATAAGATAATCAGGTGAGAGTCAGTCGATTTTAGATTTAAGACTTCGGTTTGGCGTGAAACGTTCGGCGAGCGCTCAGTCGAAGCGTCGAGTCGTGCGAGCGTCGAACGATTTTAGATTTTAGATTTATTCAACAGATGAATCTGGGAGGTTGAACACAAGTCTAAAATTTTTCTCCTTCCACGACAGGAGTACGTGGCACGGTATCGGTTTTTGGGCGGGGTCATTAGTCAGCAGTCAGCAGTAATTAGTTATTGAGCAAGAGCCAAAACTAAAAGCTGGGTACAAAGACTCATGATCGGCGGTTAATGAGTGACAACTAAAGAATACTGAGAGTTGACAAAAATCGACATGAATGAAATTAGTCAAACGGTTAAACGAGAAGGATTGGTAACGGCAGGAGTTGAAAAAATTCGCACGATGATTGAGGGTTTCGATGACATCAGTCACGGCGGAATGCCACTCGGGCGAACCACCCTAGTCAGCGGCACATCAGGAACGGGAAAAACTTTATTTGCCGTACAATTTCTGTATAACGGAATTACCCATTTTGACGAAGCTGGAGTTTTCGTAACTTTTGAAGAATCTCCGACAGATATTATTAAAAATGCTTGCAGTTTCGGTTGGGATCTGGCACAGTTAATCGAGGAAGGCAAGCTATTTATTTTGGATGCTTCCCCCGATCCAGAAGGTCAAGATATCGTAGGAAATTTTGATTTATCAGCCTTAATCGAGCGAATTCAGTACGCCATTCGCAAGTACAAAGCCAAGCGGGTTTCAATAGATTCTGTTACCGCCGTATTTCAGCAGTACGATGCTGCATCGGTGGTGCGCCGAGAAATTTTTCGCTTAGTTGCGCGCCTCAAACAAGTCGGAGCAACTACAGTTATGACGACGGAACGGGTGGAAGAATACGGCCCGGTGGCTCGGTTTGGAGTGGAAGAGTTTGTGTCGGATAATGTGGTGATTGTTCGCAACGTATTGGAAGGAGAACGCCGCCGCCGCACCATCGAAATTTTGAAGTTGCGGGGTACAACTCATATGAAGGGCGAATATCCTTTTACTATGACTAATGACGGAATTAATATTTTCCCATTGGGGGCGATGCGATTAACTCAAAAGTCTTCCAACGTGCGGGTTTCTTCGGGCGATAAAACTCTAGATGAGATGTGCGGCGGCGGCTTCTTCAAAGACTCGATTATTTTAGCTACGGGTGCAACGGGAACCGGCAAAACGCTCTTAGTGAGCAAGTTCTTGCAGAATGCTTGTATGAACGGCAATCGGGCGCTGCTGTTTGCCTATGAAGAGTCGCGGGCTCAGTTGTTCCGCAATGCTTATTCTTGGGGCATTGATTTTGAGGAAATGGAACAGAAAGGAATGCTGAAGCTGCTGTGTACTTACCCGGAATCTGCCGGTTTGGAAGACCACTTGCAGACTATTAAATCAGAAATTGCGGAGTTCAAACCTTCTCGAATTGCTATAGACTCGCTGTCTGCTTTAGCTAGGGGTGTCAGCAATAATGCTTTCAGGCAATTTGTGATCGGAGTGACAGGTTTTGCGAAGCAGGAAGAAATAACCGGCTTTTTTACGAATACAAGCGACCAGTTTATGGGTTCTAATTCGATTACGGACTCCCATATTTCTACAATTACTGACACGATTATTATGCTGCAGTATGTAGAGATTCGAGGAGAAATGTCGCGGGCAATTAATGTGTTTAAGATGCGCGGTTCCTGGCACGACAAAGGAATTCGGGAATACACAATTACTGAAAGAGGCCCACAAATTAAAGATTCGTTCCGTGGTTACGAACGGATTATCAGCGGTTCTCCCACTCGGATTACGATTAATGAGAAGAGTGAGCTATCGCGGATTCTCCAGGGTGTGCAAGGTCAAGACGATGAGGATATTTGAGAGTTAGCAGTAATTCATCGTTGTTAAAAGTAGGTTGGATTGAGCTAGGGAACCCAACCTACTTTTAATTTGAGGAGTTTGTGAAAATTTATAGCAACCGCGACAATGTTTAGGAGGTTTTTAATTGCTGAAATAGGAGCTTTGATTGCCTTCTGCATCAGCGCCTTATGGTATATCAATTTCACTAAATAGGTTTTGGTAAAAATCTAGGGGTAAGCTGTTGAGCCTCTAAATTGTATATTTCAATGACATCTCAAAAATCATAAAATCCTCTCTATATCCCATTCTCGGACATACCAGCAAATCTTCCTAGCCTAGCACTTTAGTCCCTCGTGTTGCCTATCTCTACTACCCCCACATTAGCGGAACCACGAGAAATTATTGTACTAAAATATTAAAATTTATTTTATTATCAAACATCATTACTTACACCTCATCACCACTATTAGCCTCTCCCTCGCTCCACAAGATGAAATGGATTTCGATAGCTTGCTCAAAAATGCAGATATTTCCCTATATTAAGTTAAGGAATGAGGTCGAATACCTATATTTTTTACACAGCCACCATACCTAGGGCCAAATCCAATACCGTGGCGATCGCAAATCTCTTGAATTGTGCTTGGAAAGCCAATACTTGCTGTATGATCAACCTCAGCTCGATTCGCAAACAGGTAGCCTTGCTGGTGTTAAAGTTATAGTAGGAGGGTGTTCTCCTGAACTAGGTTGGATTCATCGCCATCGATGTATTGCCATTACCGAAAAAACTGGATTGATTTGGCCCGAAGAGCAAATGAATTTTAGAGCAAGCTTGCTGGCAATATCAGCAGTGGCTAGCAGCAGGACTAATTCTGCCTAATGTCGCGGTGAATCTGTCGCCACGTCAACTCAGCCAACCGACTTTAATCGCTAAGAGCGATCGCATTGTTGAGCGCACCGATATGAAGCCAAAATATCTAGGGCTAAAGATTACGGGAACGGCAATGAGGCTTAATGTTGACATTACATACAATCTTTTGAGCCAATGATCCGAGCATGGTATGGAGATTTATGTCGATGATTTTGCGACTGGCTATGCTGCTTTTAACAATCTGAAAAATTTTCTGGTAAAGTCGCTCAAAATTGATCCCTCACTTGTCCGCGATTTAGCCAGCGTTTCGAGCGAGCGATCGCGGAATAATTGCCCAACCCATAGTTGTAATCACACATGGCTTAAATCTCAGTACAATTGCCGAAGGAATTGAAACCCCACCGAAATAGGAATAGTTACAAGCAAGCGCCTAGGAAATTGGGCTGCATTATATGTTGAGGAAGCCGGCTATTGCTGAGTTTGCCACTCAATTAATCTGAGATCCTGAATTGTTGTCTACCACTATGTGGAATCAGCAATCCTCCCTCTTGAAAGCGCGCAAAAGTCTTATAATTAATTTAATGCTCATGTCGCTCAAATGACCAAAAAAATTTTCTTACGGAATAATATAAAATTGTTTGGACAAGGCACCCAGACGATGATGTTTGCTCATGGATTTGGTTGCGATCAAAATATGTGGCGTTTCGTAACACCGGCTTTTGAGAAGGACTACAAAATCATCCTATTTGATTATGTAGGTTCGGGACAGTCTGATATTAGTGCCTACAGTTATGAACGGTACAGCGACCTCAATGGCTATGTTCAGGATATCCTCGATATCTGTGAAGAATTAGGGTTGACGGATGTGATTTTTGTCGGTCATTCTGTCAGCAGTATGATCGGCCTTCTGTCCTCAATTCAAGCTCCTAATTACTTTAATCGCCTGATTCTCCTAGGGCCTTCACCTTGCTACATCAATGATTTACCAAATTATTACGGAGGGTTTGAGCGAAAAGATATTGAGGATCTGCTCGATATCATGGAGAAAAATTACATTGGTTGGGCAAGCTTTCTGGCGCCAATGGTGATGCAGAATCAGGAGCGTCCTGAGTTAAGTGAGGAACTTGAGACAAGTTTTTGCTCCACTGATCCGGTGATTGCAAGTCGCTTTGCCGAGGTAACTTTTTACTCTGACAATCGCAGTGATTTACCCAAGGTACCAGTACCTTCACTGATATTGCAATGCGCTGATGACGTGATTGCTCCCACCGAAGTAGGGCATTACCTTCAGCGCCACCTACCTAAAAGTGCGCTACGGCTGATGAAAGCTACGGGACATTGCCCGCACCTGAGTCATCCACAAGAAACGATCGAGATGATTAAGGAGTATTTGAGTGTACCTCATACTACTTGATTTGTATGGCAAACATGACCTACCAGATAGACGAGCTACTCAACACGTCACCCTGTGGATTCCTCTCGTTTGCTGACGATGGTACGATCCTAATGGTCAACGCCACATTACTGGAATTACTCGGATACGAAACCGATGAACTGCGGGAACGCAAAATGGACTCCATTCTGCCAATGCCCAGCCGGATTTTTTTTCAAACCCATTTCTTCCCCCTGTTGAAGCTCGACGGTAAAGTAGAGGAAATTTACTTCTCATTAAGGTCGAAGCATGGTAGTGATATACCTATGCTGATCAACGCTGTGCGTCGGAATCAGGGAGGAAACTTTGTGAACGATTGCATCTTGATCTGTATCCGCCAGCGTATTCTATACGAAGGTGAAATTATTAAAGCAAAAAAAGCAGCAGAGGCAGCTATTCTCGCCCAAAAGCAAGCGGAAATAGCTTTGCGGAAACAGTACGACAAGGCTATATTACTTCAAGAAATTACTCAACACATCCGTCAATCTCTTGATTTGTCTACAATTTTTGAGATTGCTTCCCAGGACATTCGCCTGTTTCTTGATGCCGAGCGCGTCGGCATATTTAAGTTTGATCCTGACAGTAATTTTGGATATGGTGAGTTTGTTTCAGAATCCGTAGGCGAAGGATGTAAATTGGTAAGCAAAAATCTCTTGAACGACAAGTGTGGTGGTCAACAATATCCTAATTCATATCAAGAAGGAAGAATGAAGATAGTTGAAGATATCAATAATATTGATCTTCAACACTGTTACCGCGCTCTTTGGAAACAATTTCCGGTTCGGGCTAATTTAGTTGCGCCGTTGCTAAATGGACAAGATTTGTGGGGGTTGTTATGTATTCATCAATGTTCTGCTCCTCGGCAATGGGAAGAATTTGAAGTTGACCTTGTTAAACAGATTGCTAATCAGTTAGCGATCGCCATTAAACAAGCGGATATTTTCCAGAAGTTGCAGAAGGAATTGGCAGAAAGGCAGCAGGCCCAAGCGCGGATGAGAGAAATTAATCAACAACTGGCACTCTCTAACGAAGAACTAGCCCGCGCTACTCACCTCTTAGAACAAGTGGTAAATATTGATGGGTTGACTCAAATTGCTAATCGCCGCTGTTTTAATGACCGCTTAGAGCATGAATGGCAGCGGCTATACCGGGAACAAAAACCTATTTCTCTTTTGTTGTTTGATGTGGATTATTTCAAACGTTATAATGATTGCTACGGTCATCAAATGGGGGATAGTTGCCTGTTCAAACTTGCTCAGACGGTGCAAGAGGTGGTGTACCGTCCGGCGGATTTAGTGGCGCGTTACGGCGGAGAAGAATTTGGCATCATTTTGCCTAATACAGATATTGAAGGAGCGAGTTCGGTGGCCCAACGGATTCACGCTGCTATTCAAGCTTTACATATTCCTCACAAAACCTCTGATGTGAGCGATGTAGTTACTATTAGTATGGGTATCGCCAACTTGATTCCGATTTCGGAACTATCATCGGCTGACTTGATTGCGCTCGCCGATCGTTCACTGTACCGTGCCAAGCACCAGGGGCGCAATCAGTCGGCGACCTGCGACTACAGCGGCGATTCGATTTTTGACACTGACGCTTAAATCACAATAATTGACACCGAGGACAAAAATTTGTCCCCAGTGTCTCAAAGTAAGTCATTGAATAAATTTAAGTGAGCACGGAGGGATTTGAACCCCCGACCCTCAGGACCGGAACCTGATGCTCTATCCACTGAGCTACGTGCCCTCGACTTTTTAGAGTATAACACGTCTTGCGGAAAATGGCGAGTGCCGATCGCAAATTTCTTGACCCGCCTCCAAATCGCTTGAGGGATGCGGGTTCAACTCGCCCACGCGATCGGAGAGCAGGCAGTTCTCGAAGCTAGAGACTGCAAATTCTACCTAAATGTTCACAATAATACGACAATGGGGGAAATAATCAACTTTAATCTAGCCAAGATTAGGTTTACATTCGATGGGGTCGAGCATCTAGCACAGCTAAAATAGCCCGCATCAATTCTTTCTAGCTAGTCGGCAGTAAATGGTGCTGCTGTTAAGACAGCTTGTGCAAGGACGCTTCTAGACTAAGTTCACCAAACCTCTCAATCTTATGGTTTCTCAACTTTTAGACAAATTACCGCTGCGAACTGTTCTCATAGTTCCATTTGTACTGCAAATCGTTGGAGCCGTGGGACTCGTAGGATATCTTTCTTTTAGAAACGGACAAAAAGCAGTTAATAACCTTGCCAGTCAGTTAATGAGCGAAGTGAGTTTGCGTGTCGAGCAAAACCTGCAAGTTTACCTAACAACTCCCCATCAAATCAATCAAACTAAGCTGGATGCTGTCAACATCGGGTTGTTAAAGATGGAAAACTTATCAGTTTGGGAGAAATATCTTTGGCGGCAAGTACAATTATATCCATATATCAATTTTACCTCCGTTGGCAACAATAAGGGAGATTATAGAGCCGGTGAGCAACTGTCTAACGGCTCCCGAATGATCAATGTGATAGAAACATCTACTGGGTTAAATTTTAATTCTTACAGTACAAACGAACGAGGCGATCGCACTACAGTTACCACCATTGCCAAAAACTATGACAATCGGCAACATCCTGCGTACCAAAAAGCCGTAAAAGTCGGCAAACCTACTTGGAGTTCAGTTTTTGTTTCCTTACTAGAACCGACATTACTTATCAGCGCTATCCAACCAGTATACAGCGAAAAAAATCAGCTAGAAGGAGTCTTATTTACTGCCTTGCGTCTCGACCATCTTGGGAGATTTCTCAACAGTCTCAAAGTTGGCAAATCCGGTCAAACATTTATTATAGATCGCCAGGGTACTTTATTAGCAACTTCCACAAGTGAAAACCCGTTTCGCAGTAAAGGTAATAAAAGACAATTGTTTAAAGTAGAAGAAAGCAGCAACCCTTTTACTCGGTCTACAGCTAAATATTTAACTGCACAGTATCAAAAATTAGACCTAATTAAAAAATCGGAGTTATTGAGCTTTGAAATAAATCACAAGCGACAATTTTTAAAAGTCTTGCCGTTCCAAGACGGCAAAGGTTTAGACTGGCTGATTGTCGTAGTTGTTCCCGAAGCAGATTTCACCAAAGAAATCGATGCCAATACCCGCACAGCGGTTTTGCTTTGTTTCGCAGCTTTAGGAGTAGCTGTGGCGATCGGCATTCTGACTTCTCGGTGGGTGACAAACCCTATTTTGCGCTTAAATGCAGCAGCAAAAAATATTGCTAAAGGTGAATGGGACACAACCGTAGAAAGTGAACGTTCGGACGAATTGGGGGAATTAGCCAAGTCATTTAACAGCATGGCTCAACAACTGCAACAATCTTTTGAAACTTTAGAGAACCGAGTGCAAGAGCGGACGGCAGAATTGGCTGTAGCTAAAGACAAAGCAGAGGTAGCGAATCAAGCTAAAAGCACCTTTCTTGCTAACATGAGCCACGAATTGCGATCGCCTCTCAATGCAATTCTCGGCTTTTCCCAACTGATGACTCGCAGCCAAACTCTATCCCCAGAACATCAAGAAAACATTAGCATAATTAACAGCAGCGGAGAACACCTGCTCACCCTGATTAATAACGTACTCGATTTATCTAAAATTGAATCCGGGCGCACCACCCTCAATCCCAAAAAATTTGACCTCTATCGCCTGCTAAACGACTTGGAAGATATGTTTGAACTCAAGGCACATGACAAGCAGTTGCAGTTAGTTTTTGATCGGAGCACCGACGTGCCACAATATGTAGAAACCGACGAGATAAAGGTGCGACAAATCTTAATTAATCTGCTCAATAACTCTCTTAAATTTACCCATGAGGGGGGTGTAACTGTCAGAGTTAGCAAGCAGTCATTAGGCCAAAGTCAGCAGGTAGAAAAGGGGAGCTTTGCTCACCAAGAACTATCACTAAATACAGAAATTTCAGCACTTAATGGTCTTAAAATATCTCAATCCAGTCACTCGAACAACCAGATTATTGCCACGCCAAATGACGATTCAGCTTCTACCTCTTCCTTCTTCCTTCATTTTGAAGTCGAAGATACTGGTCCCGGTATTGCTACCAATGAATTAGACGCTCTTTTTGAACCATTCGTGCAAACCAAGACCGGCAAAGATTCGCAAGAAGGTACTGGCTTGGGATTGCCAATTAGTCGCAAATTTGTGGAATTAATGGGCGGCGAAATGAGCGTCTGTTCTGCTGTTGGCAAGGGAACTCAATTTAAGTTTGACATTCAAGTTATTGCGGTCGATGCCGCTGATATTGACAGCCCAAAACCGACCCGTAATGTTATTGCTTTGGAACCCCACCAACCCACCTATCGAATTTTGATAGTAGACGATAAACCGCTAAATCGCCAACTGCTAATTAAACTTCTCAATCCTTTGGGTTTTGAACTAAAAGAAGCTACTAACGGTCAAGAAGCTATTGAGATTTGGCACTGTTGGGAACCACATTTAATTTGGATGGACATGAGAATGCCCGTGATGGACGGCTACGAAGCGACGCAATACATTAAAAGCACTATTAAAGGTCAAGCTACTGCGATTATTGCGCTGACTGCGAGCGTGTGGGAGGAAGAACGGGCAGTTATTTTGTCGGCGGGCTGCAATGCTTTTATGCGGAAGCCTTTCCGGGAAGCGGATATTTTTGATGCTCTGCACAAACATATCGGAGTGCGCTATATTTATGAAGATCCGGATCAAACTAATTTATTGCCAATCAAAGAGGGCGATCACGCAATGACTGCGACTGATTTGGTGAAATTGCCTGATTCACTGGTAGCTAATTTAAAGCTAGCGATACTGAATGCAGATATGGATTTAATTGATACCTTGATAGAGCAAATTCGATTAGAGGATGCAGTAACGGCTAGTGCGATCGCAAATTGTATAGAAAATTTTGAGTACGACAAAGTTTTAAAGTTAATATCTCAAGCAATATCACATGAATAACGACATTCTTAGCACCGAGCGCGGTAATATTTTAGTAGTTGACGACACCCCAGCTAATTTGCGGCTGCTAGCCGGAATTTTGAACACCAAGGGCTATAAAGTGCGCCCGGTACCTAGCGGCGAGTTAGCACTTTCGGCGGCAAAAGGTATGCCTCCCGATTTGATTTTGCTGGATATTATGATGCCGGAAATGAATGGGTATGAAGTCTGCCAAAAGATTAAAGCTGATGAACGAACTTGCGACATCCCCGTAATTTTTATTAGCGCGATTAATGAGGTACTTGATAAGGTCAAAGCCTTTGCGGTAGGTGGCGTAGATTATATTACCAAGCCATTTCAGGTGGAAGAGGTTCTAGTTAGGGTAGAAACCCATTTAGCAATGTGCCAATTGCAAAAAAAGCTTCAACAGAAAAACGATGAACT
Source organism: Microcoleus sp. Pol12B4 (assembly GCF_036701385.1). NCBI lineage: Bacteria > Bacillati > Cyanobacteriota > Cyanophyceae > Oscillatoriales > Microcoleaceae > Microcoleus > Microcoleus sp. Pol12B4. The sequence continues at coordinate 28,774 of NZ_JAUBQR010000009.1, forward strand.
GACACTAACTTTAAATAAATTGCAAGCTACTCAGAATCAATTAGTGCAATCGGAAAAAATGGCTGCGTTAGGGCAACTGATTGCAGGCATTGCTCACGAAATTAATACGCCGTTGGGCGCAATTCGGTCGTCTATTGGAAATATTACTAACTTTTTGGATAACAATCTCGAAAGTTTGCCAGTTTTTTTTAAAGAACTGTCAGCAGAACGCCAGCACGATTTCTTGCGTTTGATGTACAGTTCTAGTCAACAAAATTACTCTTTATCTACTAGAGAAAAACGGGTTCTGAAAAAAGGCGTAAAGCAGCAACTAGACTCGGAAGGCATTGACAACGCTGACAGCCTTGCTAGCATTTTAGTCAATATCGGATTGCAAGGAAATCTGCAAGAATTCTTGTCGCTGCTCAAAGATCCTGAAAGCGAAAATATTATAAAAACCGCCTACGACTTTGCTAGCATTCACCGGAGCGCCCGAACCATCGCTACCGCTACTGAACGCGCTGCAAAAGTTGTCTTTGCTCTGAAAAATTATGCGCGTTACGATGTAAATGGGGAAAAAATAGAGGTGAATATTACGGAGGGAATTGAAACTGTATTAACTCTTTATCAAAACCAAATAAAGCAGGGTGTGGAAGTTGTCAGAAACTATCAATCTCAATTGCCTCCGGTACTGTGTTATCCCGACGAACTCAATCAAGTTTGGACCAATTTAATTCACAATGCCTTACAAGCGATGGACAATCAAGGAACTTTAACAATTGACGCGGTACAACAAGATACCAACGTCTTGGTAAAAATTATTGACAGCGGTAAGGGGATTCAACCAGCGATTATTCCGAAAATTTTTGAGCCTTTTTTTACTACTAAACCTGCGGGAGAAGGCAGCGGGTTGGGACTGGATATTGTCAAAAAAATAATTGAAAAACATCAGGGTAAAATTGATGTAGAGTCGGCACCGGGTAATACAGCATTTACAGTTTCTTTGCCGATTAATTTAACTGAGTAGCTAAAGCGTCGCAGACTGAAGTCGGGGGCTAAAAATTTGCAGTCTACCCGCGCCGAATGTAGAATTTGGCAAACGGTGTGCTTACCCATCGGGCTTCACCCTGCCAAACTAAAGAAGGAAACTAGCGATGTCTAAATCAGCAATTTTGTGTGTGGACGATGAAGTAGGGGTGTTGGAAAGTCTGGAAATTGAACTGCAACAGGCTTTTAACGGTAAATATCTTTGGGAATTTGCTGAAAGTGCTGCCGAAGCCCTGGAAATTATTGAAGAGCTATGTGAAGCTGAGGTTAACATTCTAGTAATTGTCTCTGATTGGTTGATGCCCGGAATGAAAGGAGATGAGTTGCTGATTAAAATTCATCAAAAATATCCGCAAATTGTGACTGTGATGCTGACAGGACAAGCAGACAAAGAAGCAATTGAACGCACAAAAATTCAAGCAAATCTTCATGCTTTCATAGAAAAACCTTGGCAAAGTCAAGAATTAATTGAAGCGATTAAGTCTGGTCTAGCAAATTTATGAAAAAACCCGTCATTATTTGTGTCGATGATGAGCAGACTATACTCGATAGTCTGGAAATAGACTTGCTAAAAGCTTTTGAAGATAAATATTTAATTGAAACGGCTCAAAGTGGCGAAGAAGCTTTAGAGTTGCTGTCCGAACTTTTAGCAGAACAGTATGAAGTTCCTTTGGTTATTTCGGATCATATCATGCCTAGTATGAAAGGAGACGAACTATTAAGGAGCGTTCATGCTATCTCGCCGAACAGTCTCAAGATTATGCTGACGGGGCAGGCAGATTTGGAGGCGGTAGCCAATGCTATTAACTATGCTAAATTGTACCGATATATACCTAAACCTTGGCAATCTGATGACTTAAAGTTAACTGTTACTGAGGCAATATATAAATATTTTCAAGATAAACAATTAGCTGAAAAACAAAGAGAGCTTCAGGAAATGAATCAGGAGTTAGTCAAATTAAACCGCAAGCAGGCCATGCTGATTGCCAAACTCCATGAAAACGAAAGTCGCTTGACGCAATATCTAGAAGCTATGCCATTGGGTGTGTGTGTAATTGATGCAAACGGGCAATCTTTCTACGCTAACCAGAAAGCACGGGATGTATTTGGCAAAGGCACTGTGCCGCATATTAATTCAGAGCAAAAAGCAGCAATTTATCAATTCTATAAAACCGGGACTAATCAGAGATGCCCTGTGGAAGAATTGCCAATTATGCGGGCGCTTCGCGGCGAAAATGTGCGGACTGAGGGTGTAGAAATTCGTACAGCTAATAAGATTACTCCTGTAGAAAGTTGGGCAACTCCAATTTATGATTCTACAGGCGAAATTTCCTATGCGATTATTGCTTTTAGTGACATAAGTGAACGCAAAGAAGCTGAAGCGGCGCTAATTCAAGCTGAAGAGAAGTATCGCGGGATATTTGAAAATGCTCTCGAAGGTATATTTCAGACGACGCCGGACGGACATTTTATCAGTGCGAATCCTGCTCTTGCAGAAATTTACGGCTACGATTCCGCATCAGAATTGATAGAAAGCATTAATGATATTCAGCAGCAATTGTACGTGAAACCGAACCGCCGTCAAGAGTTTCTGGCGCTGATGAAACAGCACGGTACTCTGTGTGAGTTTGAGTCTCAGGTTTACTGTCGAGATGGCAGCATTATCTGGATTTCTGAGTATGCGCGCACAGTTTATGATGCTAACGGTGAAGTGCTTTACTATCAGGGTTTTGCTAAGGATATTAGTTTGCAAAGACAGGTGGAAGTGGAACGAATCAAGTTTACTAATGATTTAGAAAAAGCTTTGGCAGCTCAAGAAAAGTTAAATGAGGCACTCTCAGAAAGCGAAAGCCGATTGACTCAATTCCTGGAAGCGATGCCGGTGGGAATATTTGTTGTGGATGGTAAGGGTAAACCTTTTTACATGAATTCTTGGGGCGAAAGGATACTAGCCCAAGGTTTAATTTTTGATGGGGGTACTGACCAATTTCCTGAAGCTTATCATTTTTACGACGCTGGAACTAATCAATTGTATCCGAGAGATAGCCAACCGATTGTTCGGGCGTTGCGGGGAGAATTTGTGCGTATGGACGATCTAGAAGTTCATGGGTCGGATCGGATTGTGCCGATCGAGGTTTGGGCGACTCCAATCTACGACGAACGGAAAAACATAGTTTACGCGATCGCCGCTTTTCAAGACATCACAGAGCGTCAAGAGGTAGAAAGCGAGCGCCGGCAATTCACAGACGAGTTACAAAAAGCTTTAGCAGCGGAAGAAAAATTAACAGATGCTTACGGGCGGTTTGTGCCACACGAATTTCTCCACTTTCTGGGATATGAAAGTATTCTGGAAGTAAAATTAGGGGATCAGGTACAGAAAGAAATGTCGGTGCTGTTTTCAGATATTCGCGATTTCACTTCTGTTTCTGAAACGATGAATCCCGAAGAAAATTTTCAATTTATTAATGCTTATTTGTCGCGGATGGAACCTGCAATTACTAACAATTTTGGTTTTATTGATAAATACATTGGCGATGCGATTATGGCCCTGTTTAATGGCAGTGCGGACGATGCTGTGAAAGCTGGAATTGCTATGCTAGAACAGCTTAACGAGTATAATATTAGTCGCAATCGAGCCGATCGCCCGCCGCTGCAAATTGGCATTGGCATCAATACGGGTTCTTTGATGTTAGGCACGGTGGGTGGTCAAAGTCGGATGGACAGCACGGTGATTAGCGATGCGGTAAACTTAGCCTCCCGCGTAGAAACTTTGACGAAAGAGTATGAAGTTTCGATGTTAATTACTCACAATACTTTTATACAGTTAAATGATATTTATGATTTGAGGTTGATCGATCGCGTAACAGTTAAAGGCAAATCGCGAATGGTAACAGTTTATGAAGTATTTGCGGCCGATCCGCCAGAGTTACGACAGAAAAAGTTAGAGACAAAGACAATCTTTGAGCAAGCTTTGGTACTCTACAATAGTGACAAGTATGGCGAAGCTATAAGATTGTTTTCGGCCTGCTTGGAAATCAACCCTAATGATAAGGTAGCTCAAATTTATATGCAGCGGTGTCTGAAAGGAGCGATCGCTCCTCCATAATACAATTTTAAATTTTAGAGTTTAGAATTGGGAATGATTTATTCCATAATGGTTGGAAGTTTGCCTACAGTTACATTTTTTTTTAACTGGTCTAATCATTGTTTAGACAGGCAGAGAAACGCAAACTCTTGTTTCTTGCTGCGGCAAACTTTCTATTTTAAATTCTCCTCCGTGCAATTCTACAAGGCGTTGAACAATAGCCAGGCCCAATCCCAAACCTGCTTGTTGGTAAAGTTTGCGATCGAACTGCCTGTAAGCTTCTAGCTGTGCAATCTGATCGGTAGTCATGCCGCGGCCTTTGTCTTTGACAGACAGAATAAAAGTCTGATTTTCGACGAAAGTGCTTAATAAAACTGGCGTTCCTTCTAATGAAAACTTGAAGGCATTGTCCAATAGTTCTTCAACAATTTTTGCGAGTCTGACAGAATCCATAGCTACCGACGAATCTTGCAAGTTTAATTGTAAATCTTCTGTTCTATTAGCGTGTTTTGCTTGCTGCCGCGCTTTTTGACTCAGCAAAGACTTTACACAGCTAAATTCGCTATTTCGCATCTCCTTTAGCAGTTCGGGATTTGTGGCTGCTATCTCCAGTTCTGCATATAGCAAAAAGTTTTGAATCAGTCTATACAAGCGATGACCGGAAGTTTGAATTTGACCGATCATTTCTAAGATATCTGATTCCTCTAAGACCTTATATTCTGACAGAATCAGCTCAGAGAAACCCAGAATTGCATTCAAAGGAGTCCGCAATTCGTGGGGCAGCGACATACTAATATTAGTGCGTAATTCGTCTAGGGTCTTTTGAGATTGTCGGCTAATTGTTTTTTGTTTTTCAAGTCTAATAGCAATGGCTTTTAGCAGTTCTTGCGGCGTACATGGCTTAGTAATGTAATCGTCAGCTCCCAGTTCCATGCCCGTGCGAACGTCAACTTTATCGGCTTTGGCTGTGAGGAAAATAAACGGGATTGTGGCAGTCAAGGGTTCGGAGCGCAAAGCTTTGATGACGCCGTGACCATCTACTTCCGGCATCATCATGTCGCACAAAATTAAATCCGGGATTTGTTCGATCGCCAATTTGATGCCGACTTTGCCGTTAATCGCTCCTATTCCTTCAAAATTCTCGGCTTCCAGCAACTCTAAAATATTTTCTCTAATCGCTTCTTCGTCTTCTATTACCAAAATTTTAGCCACGGTGATAGCTCCTTTTAGTTAGTAGTTTGTTGGAAAGTTTTGGGTTCAGATACTTGATAAGTTTGTTTGTTAGGGGCTTAATTAATCGTTAAATCGCAGATATATAGTTGATAATTCAGTTGTTATTGACTAGGAGGGCAAATGAGAGGCAAGGTAATAGTGAAAGTTGTACCTTTTCCTTCTTGACTGTCGATCGCAAGTTGGCCACCGTGAAGTTCCACAGCCCTCTTCACAATTGCTAAACCGAGACCTGTTCCCGAAATAGTGCCGACATTTGTAGCTCGGTAAAAAGTTTCTAATATCCGCTCTCGATCGGCTTGGGGAATGCCGATGCCCTGGTCTTGAACTTGGAAAACAGCTTCTTTGTTTTGACAGTTGAGGTGCAAGGAAACTGTGCTGCCGACGGGGGAATATTTGATGGCATTTGAGAGGACATTTCCCAAGATTTGCTGCAGCAGCTTTTCATCCATTTGAGCCTCGCAGTTGCCACCTTCATATTGAAAGGCGATCGGGTGTTGGTTGCTGTCGTTGAGCTGCTGCTCTTCTACCAGTTGACGGCAAAATTTTTCGAGGTTTAAGGAAACTGGTTGAAACTGCAAGGTATTGGCTTCGATTTTACCAATTACGAGGATATCTTCTAATAACTCTGTCATGCGTTTAATTGCTAATTGAATCCGCACAAAATGAGTAGATTTTTTATCTTGGGGCCACTGAGAACTGTAGTCTTGCAGCAATCCAGCGGAAAATTGGATGGTTGTCAAAGGTGTGCGGAACTCGTGGGAAACCATTGTGACAAATTTAGCTCGCAGTTGTGAAAGTTCCTTTTCTCGTGCGAGGGCTTTGAGAATTTCCGCTTCTGCTCGTTTGCGATCGCTAATGTCACGGGCTTCAGCAATCAGCAGCAAAACTTGTCCTGTTTCATTTTTAACAGGTTTCAGTGAGAAATCAACTGTCATAATTTGGCCACTTTTGCCTAACAAGTCGATTTCGCTGCGGAAAAACTCGCCGCGACTTGCTTTGCCGATCGCCCATTGCAATTGTTCGGAAACCTGTGGCGACTGAGCCCAAATCGCCATTTCCCAAATCGGGCGGCCCACAATACCCTCCGATCGCAATCCGGCAAAATCGAGGGCTGTCTCGTTCACTTCCAGCACAATTCCTTCGGGAGTCAGCAGCTTGGTTAGCTGAAACGAAGAGTCAAAAATCGCCCTAAAGCGGCGCTCGCTTTCCCGCAGCATTTGAAAGGTTTGAGAGCGTTCGATCGCGTAGCGGATCGTCCGCACTAATAATTGAGTAGTAATTTGACCTTTAACAATATAGTCTTGAGCTCCCAAGCGAACTGATTCGAGGGCGATCGCCTCATCGTCCAAGCCTGTCATTACCACCATTGGCACATCAGGAGCAACTTCTCGCAGGCGAGTTAGCGTTTCCAAACCACGACTGTCCGGCAAAGAAAGGTCGAGCAAAACTACATCAAAGGGTTGTTTACACAGTTGTGCGATCGCCTCATGCAGGAACTCAACAGACACCAGTTCCCACTCGACGCCCACAGATACTTCTAAGAGTTCTGCAAGCAAATCAGCATCAGCCGGATTGTCTTCTACTAACAGAATTTTAATCCACATAGCTTAGACGTTTTTGACTGTAAAATTTTTACTCTACCAATCTTAGGTTAAACTTTTCCGCTTTCCCATGCCATTTTCAACTTGAAAATTATTATTTGGGAACTGTCACCACCACCAGCCACCAATCCTTAATCCATCTCACCAGCTTAGCGACTTGACTAAAATCGATAGGCTTAGTGATGTAGCACCGGGCTAACAGGGAATAAGACTTGAGCATCTCTTCATCGGCTGCTGAGGTTGTCATAATTACCACCGGAATCATTTTTAACTTGAGTGCTGAGTAGATTCCTATCAATATTTTCAACCATTTTTTTTAGGCAAAATCAAGTTAAGCAGAATTAAATTGGGACGAGAAGGCGAACAGAAAAGCTTGATTATTCAATAAAATTATTGCTTATACCATATCTTATACTATTTGCCAATGGTTAAAAATTGGCTTGTCGCCAGCTTTTATAAAGTCCATTCAGCCTCGCTGAGCAAATCATCCACCTGCAGAATTTCCATAGGTTAAAAATTTTTAGATCGCTCATAAGCAAAACATTTGCTCATAAGCAAAACATTTGTTCGTTTAATTTAGAGGAAGTTTGACGACTGCCAGCCAGAATTCCTCAATTAACCTGACTACTTTAGTAAATTCTACGAAGTCTACCGGCTTGGTTATGTAACAGTTGGCGTGGAGCGAGTAGGACTTAAAAATATCTTCTGGAGCTGCTGAAGTGCTGAGAATCACTACAGGAATTAATTTTAAGGCTGGGTCAGTTTTAATTTCTTCTAGCACTTCAATACCGCTTTTTTTCGGCAGATGCAAATCGAGCAAAATCAAATCGGGACGAGGTACCCTAAGATAGGGTTCTTTTCGGCGCAAAAACTTGATTGCTTCGACTCCATCCTCCACAAAATGCAGGTTATTCAATATTTTACCCTGATTGAGGACTTCTATTGCCAAATCGGCATCGCTGGGAGAATCCTCAATCAGCAGAATCTCTATAGGTCTAACAGTGCTT
>NZ_JAUBQR010000009.1:36825-59030 GCF_036701385.1 Microcoleus sp. Pol12B4
TGAGGACTTCTATTGCCAAATCGGCATCGCTGGGAGAATCCTCAATCAGCAGAATCTCTATAGGTCTAACAGTGCTTCGATCGCTCATAACCGGCGTATCCTTTAAAGTATAAAAACAAAATTGAATTTTGAGGCTTCAGGTACTAATTATAGGAATAGTGAAGTAAAAAGTCGCTCCTTTTCCCTCTTGAGATTCCACCCAAATGCGCCCGCCGTGGCGTTCAACAATGCGCTTGCACATGGCCAAACCTATACCAGTACCGGAATATTGGCGGCGGGAGTGCAGGCGGGCAAAAATGATAAATATGCGATCGGCATACTGCGGATCAATGCCAATGCCGTTATCGCGGACACTGAACACCCATTCGCTCTCTTGCCTACGGGCAGCGATATGAATCAACGGGATCTCTTGGCGACAAAATTTGATGCTGTTGGCGATCAAATTTTGGAATAATTGCACCAGTTGAAATTCATCCGCCATCACAGTTGGCATCGCGTCGCAGGTGATGACAGCTTTTGTTTCGGCGATCGCAATTTGCAAATTGCACATAGTTTGCTTAACCACAGCCTTGCAATCGGCCTGCTCAAACTCCTGACCCCTCGTTCCCAGGCGGGAATACGCCAACAAATCGTTAATTAGCTGCTGCATTCTGGTGGCGCCATCGACAATATAATGAATATACTTATCTGCGCGATCGTCCAAATTTCCTTGATAGCGCTGGGCCAGCAATTGAGTGTAACTGGTAACGGCTCGGAGCGGTTCTTGCAAATCGTGGGAAGCCACATAAGCAAATTGTTCTAATTCCTCGTTGGAACGCTTCAAATCTTCTGTAAGTTGCAGCATTTGCTGCTCTGCTTCTTTGCGGCCTGTAATGTTGTAAACCAAGGCGCAACAAGACAGCAGATTACCCTGGGAATCCATGACTGGACTGGTAGACATATCAGTCCAAATATCTTTGCCGTCCTTGCTTTTGAATTTAAATTCGTGTTGTTCACCAATACCTTGCTTGCGCCGCTCGACATTTTCCATAGCTTGTGATTTTTCCCGTTCGTCCATGAAATCAAAAAGCGGCCGGCCGAACATTTCTAATTCACTATAGCCTAGCATTCGCGCCATTGCGTGGTTTACGTAAGTCGTGAGGCCATTTCTGTCAATTACCCAAATACCTTCTTCTGCTAATTCAACTATTTGCCTGTACTTAAATTCGCTTTCCTGCAAAGCAGTTTCAGTTAGTTTCCGCTCAGTGATATCCTTCATAAAACAGTGGTGACCGTTAAATATCCCTTGTGCGTCGCAAGCTTTTACCATCGTTAATTGCTTATAAAAAAACGAGCGATTTTTTCGGACTCCTCTAGCTTCAACTTCTACTTTGCCAGAAATTACCATTTCCTGATAAGCAGAGAGCACCATTTCAACATCGCCCGGATGTACGGTGCTCTCCCATTTCATGCCAAGCATTTGTTCCGGTTCGTAACCGCATTTATGAGCGTAAGCTCGGTTAACCTTCACGTAGCGTCCCTCAATATCGAGCCGTGAAATGCCTTCCACCGCATTTTGCATGGCACTGGTTAGGTCACGCAGCTCTTTTTCAGCTTGTTTGCGATCGCTAATATCCTGACCTATACCCAAAAAACCGTTAATATTTCCGCTACTATCAAATAAGGCAGTTACTGACAGCAGTACCGGAAACCGCGAACCATCTTTGCGAATGTAAGTCCATTCATTTTCGTCCGCGATTTCCCGGCACGGCAAGGCAAATAATACTTGAATTCCCGGCTCTATTTTCACTCCCAATTCTTGAGAAAGAACTTCAGCTCTTTGAGCGACCTCCAGAGGATCGTGAATTATTGCTAGCGTGACTTTCCCGACTACTTCTTCTAGGGAATAACCTAAAAGTTGCTCTGCCACCCGATTAAATGTTTTAATTGTACCGTCGGCATTGGTAGAAATAATTGTGTAGTTAGCGCTATTAAGAATTGCATTTTGCAGTTGCGTCAATTCCAACAAAGTGAGTGCAATTTTTTCTCGGTAAGCTATTTCTTTTTGCAATTGGTGGTTAGAAATTTCGATTAAAGCAGTGCGCTCAGCAACTCGATGCTCCAGAGTTTCATTGAGCAGTCGATTTTCATCTTCTATCTGCTTGCGTTCTGTAATATCAGTAAGAGTACATACATAATTTTTAACCTCCCCATTTTCTCCAATTTGACCGACAGATTGACCGAATACCCAACTGAGTTGAGTGGGATTAATGCCTTGAAAGCGGTACTCAGATTTAAATGGCAATTTCTCCTGCGCGGCGCTATACCATTCAGAACAAACCCGATCGCGGTCGTCTGGATGAATGCCTTGCAACCACCCTTTGCCCAAAGCTTCATCACAGGTTATTCCCGAAATTTGACACCAGCGCTCGTTGACATACAAGCAGTCTCCTCCAGCATCTGCATAAAATATTCCTACTGGCGAAGCTTCAGTTAAAGTTTGATAGCGAGCTTCCGTTTCTCGGCGTTCAATTATTTCTTTTTGCAGTATTAGTTCAATCATCCCTAATTGAGTTGGACTCAGGAGAGTTAATGCTTGGGGAACGAAAGGAATTAATGCAAATGCGGTGTAACCAGAAATCGCGGCGGTAATAATTTTTAGACTGCCAGAAACCCAATAAACAGGATGCCAAAGCGTCCAAACTTCCATTATATGGGTAGTGCCGCAAGAGATAATAAAGGCTGCAAGCAGCCAAAAGATGTTGCGGAAGGGCAAGTCTTTTCGCTGACCGATAAAATAAATTAGGGATAGCGGTATTGAATAGTAGGCCAGGGCAATTATAGAGTCTGACACTATGTGGAGCGCGACTAGCTCTCGCTGCCAAAGGTAACAGTAGCCTTGAGGAATATAATTCCCGATGAATAACAGGTGATTTAAAAATTTCCAAATCATCATAAATGGAATGGGTAATCGAGAATTGGTAATTGGTAATTGGTAATTGGTAATTGGTAATTGGTAATTTAACCCAATGACTTATAACCTATCTCAAATTTTTGAAAGATACAGCCTTGAACGCACCGGGGGCTAAAAACCCGGTTTCTGGTTAGATGCCTCGTTGCCAAACCGAATATTGTCCTAGAAACAGGTTTTTCTTCCGTAACTCTTAATATAGCAATTCTCAATGATTCGCGAGCTGTAGCGAGCTCTAGGTTGGGTAGAACGAAGTGAAACCCAATATTGCGATTTTAGATTTTAGATTTTAGCTTTTCCTTCCTTCTTCCTTATCTTCTAGATAACTAAAGCCTTCTCTCCTAGATAACTAAAGCCTTCTTCCACCCATCGCTTACATCGTTTACATCTGTTACATCCGTTGCCGAACTTCTTCCTTCTTCTATAAAAAATGGGGCGAGCCAGAAGCCCGCCCCACCAAAAATTATGCTGCTGCTATTAACCCAGCAGCGCCTGAGCCTTAGCTACTACATTATCAACGGTGTAGCCAAACTTTTCTAAAGCAACGGGGCCCGGTGCAGAAGCGCCGAATCTGTCGATGCTGATGCTATCGCCTTCGGAACCCAAATAACGTCCCCAGCCGAAGCTACAAGCTGCTTCAACTGCCAACCGCTTAGTAACAGCTTTCGGCAGTACAGATTCGCGGTAAGCGGCATCTTGTAAGTCGAACAATTCCCAGCAAGGCATCGAAACTACGCGCACTTTATTACCTGCGGCGCGCAATTTTTCAGCAGCATCAACGCAGAGGTAGGTTTCGCCGCCGGTGCCGATTAAAATGATGTCGGGAGTGCCGCCGTCGTCGGACAAAATGTAAGCGCCTTTGGCTGTTCCTTCGATCGAGCTTCCAGCCAAGTTAGGCAAGTTTTGGCGCGACAAAGCCATTAAAGTTGGGCGAGTGCGGCTTTCAACTGCCACTTTGTAAGCGCCGGATGTTTCGTTACCATCTGCTGGGCGCATTACCAACAAATCGGGAATTACTCGCAGAGAAGCGATGGTTTCAACGGGTTGGTGAGTGGGGCCATCTTCGCCCAAAGCTACGGAGTCGTGAGTCATTACATAAATAACTCCAGCTTCCGAGAGTGCAGAGAGGCGAATTGCTCCCCGCATATAGTCAGCAAATACCAAGAAAGTGGCGCAGTAAGGAATTAAACCGCCATGCAGTACCATACCGTTGGCGATCGCACCCATGCCGTGTTCCCGCACACCAAACCGCAGGTTACGTCCTTCGTACTGACCTTTTTGGAAGTCTTTTTCACCCTTGAGCAAAGTCATGTTAGAAGATGCCAAGTCAGCGGAACCGCCGATCAATTCAGGTAGGACACCTGCCAAAGCATTCAAACATTTTCCAGAATGATTCCGAGTCGAATCTGCCTTATCTTCCGGCTTGTATGTCGGCAAAACTTTATCCCAACCTTCAGGAAGTTTGCCGGCAACGCTGCGCTCATATTCTGCAGCTTCTGCAGGATATGCTGCTTTATAAGCATCAAAAGCTTTCTGCCATTCTTGCTCAGCTTGAGCACCGCGATCGACTGCTTTGCGGAAGTGTGACAAAGCATCATCAGGAATCTCAAACGGTGCGTGTTCCCACTTCAAGAAATCGCGAGTTGCTTTCACTTCATCGCTACCCAAAGCAGCACCGTGAGCACTGTAGGAATTGCGCTTGTTGGGAGAACCGTAACCAATGACGGTGCGGACTTTAATCATGGACGGTTTGTCCGTGACTTTTTTGGCTTCTTCAATAGCTTTGTGAACTGCTTCTAGGTTAGTATCTTCGTCTAGAGCGGTATTGTCTACTGTAATAACGTGCCAGTTGTAAGCTTCAAAACGCTTGCCGACATCTTCAGTAAAGGCCAAGCTTGTGTCGCCTTCAATAGAAATGTGATTGTCATCGTACAAGGCAATTAATTTGCCGAGTCCGAGGTGTCCGGCTAAAGAACAAGCTTCGGCAGAAACGCCTTCCATGTGGCAACCGTCACCCATGATGACATAGGTGTAGTGGTCAACAATTGTGTGGTCGGGCTTGTTAAACTTAGCAGCGAGGTGAGCTTCTGCCATTGCCAAACCGACGGCATTAGCAATTCCTTGTCCCAGGGGGCCGGTGGTAACTTCTACGCCTTCGGTCATGAAGTTTTCGGGGTGTCCGGGGGTTCTGGATTCCCACTGGCGAAATTGCTTGATGTCGTCGAGGGTGACGCTATCGTAGCCGGTCAAGTACAGGAGGGCGTACTGTAGCATACAGCCGTGGCCGGCGGAGAGGACGAAGCGATCGCGATTAAACCACTTGGGGTTTTTGGGGTTGAACCGCATGAACCGATCCCACAGCACAAAAGCCATAGGGGCAGCGCCCATCGGCAGTCCCGGGTGTCCTGATTTTGCTTTTTCTACCGCATCGATGGCCAAAAAGCGGATAGAGTTGATGCAGAGTTCTTCGAGTGATTGCGTTGCAACAGCCATAATTCTGGTTTTTATATGTAAGAGAGAGAGTGTGTGGTCGATTCTGACAGAGGTGCGATGAGCCGAGTTCGATCGACGATCGTCTTTGCTGTTCAGTTTCGATGGAACTGCCGTGAGGCTGCACTACATATCATCTCACCAGTTGCGATCGACAGACAACTTAATTTTTTAATGTTTCGGTCGCTTTGTGCACTCGATCACAAATTGTTATCGGAGATATTTCTGAGGCGAGTGCGGGTCTGTGCGATCGAGCTACGAGAGGGTGTAACTTATTATTTGGCAAATTGGCTCTCAAAACCACCTAGTTATGATAGAGTTTGGTGTTTCTGACATCTTGCAGCTTTGTCACGAACAGGCAAGATGCCTGTTCCACAAAGAGTGAATTTTCTTGTGGGGAGTAGGGTTGAGCTCTTCTAGCCCACCCGATCGCACGAGCGCCAGAATAGTGCAAGATGTCAGATATTTGTAATTTTAATCAGGCAATAACTAATGACTCTCAGTGAAGCCGAAGTCCGCAGTCAAAAAGTAGACGAACTGCGATCGCAAGGCATAGAACCGTATCCCAGTGAATCCTACGCGCGATCGCACACAGCCAAGCAAGTTCGCGAAATATTTAGTCAGCCGGGAAAAGAACTCGAAAACGGACAAAGTGACCCCGAAGAAATTTCCCTGCGATTAGCCGGCCGCATCACTTCCAAGCGAGACAGCGGCAAAATTGGTTTCATCGATTTAAAAGACGCCACAGACAAAATTCAACTCAAAATCGAGAAAGCAATCGTCACAGGCGAAGTCGGTTTGAGCTTTGAACAAATTAAAAAATTGCTCGATGTCGGCGATTTTGTCGGCGTCGAAGGTATCGGCTGCCGCACCCCCAGGGGAGAACTTTCTATTTTAGTGAGGGAATTAAAGCTTTTATCAAAAGCTACTATTCAATTTCCCGATTCTTATTACGGAATTAACGACCCCGAAGTTTGCCGCCGTCACCGCGAAATGGATTTGGCAAGCAACCAAGATGCGCTCAACCGTTTTATGCTGCGTAGTCGCATCGTCCAAAGCATCCGTTCCTATCTCTGGCAAGCCAATTTTTACGAAATAGAAACGCCAACACTGCAAGCTATTTACGGCGGTGCTGCTGCTAAGCCATTCATCACTCACCACAATGCTTTAGAGGTAGATTTGTATTTGCGAGTGGCTCCAGAATTATTCTTAAAAAGAGCAATTTGCGGCGGTTTCGAGCGAGTATTTGAACTAGGGAAAGCATTTAGAAATGAGGGGATTGACAGCACCCACAATCCTGAGTTTACCTCTTTGGAAGTTTACCAAGCTTATGCTGATGTTTTCGACATTTTAGGAGTTGTCGAAGACGTGATGTGTTTCGCAGCGGCGGCGGTATTTGGGGAGGTCAAAGAAATTGAAAATCAGGGGGAAACGATTAGTTTAGAACGCAAGTTCGACTACAGCGAAAAGTATCCCGGTTTCAGTGGCAAACACTGGCAAGTCAAAACGATGGTAGAAGCTGTCAGAGACGAGTTTGGGCTGGATTTTGACAGTTTGGACTTAGAAAGTGCGATCGCCTCTGCAACCAAGTTAGAATTGCACCTGTCTAAGTTAGAACAACAGAGTTTAGGTTACGTGCTGTATGCAGTTTTTGACAAATTAGTTGTTCCCAAATTAATTCAACCTACATTCATCATCGACTATCCTGTCGAAGTCAGTCCCTTAGCAAAAGGACATCGCAGCAAGCCCGGATTTGTAGAACGTTTCGAGCTATTTATCAACGGTACAGAATACTCGAACGGATTTTCAGAATTGAACGATCCGAAGGAGCAAAGAAAGCGGTTTGAGGAACAGTTGGCGCAGAAAAATGCCGGCGATGACGAAGCGCATCCAATGGATGAAGACTTTATTCAAGCGCTATCTTTGGGAATGCCTAACTGTGCCGGAATGGGTATCGGTGTAGACAGATTGGTGATGCTTTTAACGAATACTCAAAGCATCCGAGATGCCGTCATGTTCCCGACAATGCGGCCGGTCAAAGATTGATTGGAGTAGGTTTTTTGCAGATGTCTAATAAGTACATGGGGATTTTTTAACCGCTGATATCAGCGGATTAACACAGATAAACGCAGATGGAATTTCATCTGCGTTTATCTGCGTTTATCTGCGGTTAAAACAACATTTTTAAGATCACCGCATAAATGAACCGACAACACCGTTCATATCTTCAGCCAAAGGATTTCCCAAAGCCTTAAACTTCCACTCGCCGCCTTCTCGATAAACTTCTCCCATCAACATATTTAATTTTCCTTCATAAGATGGGTCATTTGACAAGCGATAGCGAGCTATTTCTTTCCCTGCCGCATCTACAGCCCTCACAAAAGCATTTTCTACCAGGCCGAAATGCTGTTTTCTCTCTTTTCCATCGTAAATATTTACGCCCAAAATAATTTTGTGATATTCTGCTGGCAAAGAACTCAGTTTCACCACTATTTGTTCGTCGTCTCCGTCTCCAGCCCCCGTGAGATTGTCGCCTGAGTGAACAACTGTTTTGTCCTTTGACTCCAAATGAGAGTAATAAATTACATCCTCTTTGTAATTCTTTATTTTGCCATTTTCTCCCAGCAGCATAGCGTAGGAATCTAAGTCAAAATTGGCACCGCTGCTTCGACCGAAAAGACCTTTTTTAGCTTGTGCAACATCCCAGCCCAAAGCCATTGTCAGTCTGGACAAGTCGTATTCGCTTTTGCTGAGAACGATTGATTGTCCTTTTGTTAAGTTGATAGCCATAGTTTTGTGATTTTGTAAGGTTGACGTTCGAGATCAAAGCTTACTCCCAATCTAGCATTTTATTTAACACCATGAGTTCTCCTCGACTGCCACCTCTACTTAGTACCTCTATGCCAATTAAATCCAAATCCGTAGTAGCGATCGGCTTCTTCATGCCCCTTAAAGTATCTTTCCTTTTTGACAATTACAATCTGGGAACCTGTATTCTGAATCATTGCCGCCCCACAAAAACTTCTATTTCTATTTGGGTTGTCGAGTTCGATATGTACTTCTTCGCCGTTGCTAATTTTGAAGAACATTCGTCCCCGCACAGTTTCAAAATCGCCAACCCCTGAGTAGATGAAACCAAAAAACAGCACCCGTTTAATCAAATCCGGTCTAAGAATATACATATTTTCTCCCTCTGTTGCACCGGTGCGGTCATCTTTATCGAGAAAAATGTATGGTGAAGACGTTTTTGAGCCGAAGTTTTTTCCTAATGCTTGAATTACTCCTTTTTCGCCGTTAGCCATTTCGTACATACAACCAAGATCGAGATCTGGAGTGCCATTTTCTCCCTGCTGTTTTCCCCAAAATTCACTCCTATTTTCTAGTTCTTCCCAGTCGAGATTGGCATGAACTACCAGCAACTCCGAACTCCCTAATTTACTGAGGTTTATTTTGTGCGAATCGCCTGTTTTTTCGAGTTTGATTTCTCTAGCTTTTGGAGTTTTTTTGCTGGCTTCATTCCTCTCTATTTTAGGCAGGGTGACTTGCTTTATTTGTGGCATTTCTCCGAAATTTTTTGAGTTTTTGATGTCCGAATGATATTTGTCAACAAAACTCTGCAATCCTGCTTTGTATCCCTGTCCGGCTGCTTGAAATCTCCAGTTTCCATCTTTTTTATACAGCCGCCCAAACTCGATCGCGGTTTCTTCAGAAAAAGCCTCTGTTAAATCGTACCGCGCTAATTCGCTGCCGGTTGTTCGATCGTACAATCGGATAAAAGCATTTCTGATTTGGCTGAAATTTTGATGTTTAGCTTGTGCGTCGTGAATCGTGACCACAAAAACCATTTCCTCAACGGCAGCCGTTACTTTTTCTAAGTCTACATAAATTGTCTCGTCATCCCCTTGAGTTTGACCAGTTTGATTATCTCCCGAATGGGCGATCGCTCCGTCCGGCGACTGCGAGTTATTGTAAAATACAAAGTATCTTTCATCGGGGATTTTTCCGTCCGAACCTAATGCAAAAACCGAGGCATCGATATCGCAGCTTTGCGGGCTTGAGTCGGATAAGTTTAGTTTAGTTGCTATTTCCCAACCCAGGGCGATCGCAACTTTTGTTAAACTTGGAGATGTTTTAGAAAGATTAAATCTTTCGCCCTTCTTTAATTGAATTCCCATCTGGTTTGTCACCTCATGAGTCTGATTGCTTAAAATCGAGGGAAACATTCCTGCTTCCGAATTTCCCCTCGATTTATTTAGCTAGGAGCGATCGACCTTTTATCAGGCATACTTGTCCACAAAGCTCTGCAAGCCTGAATTATAGCCTTGTCCTACAGCTTGGAACCTCCACTCGCCATCTTTCTTGTAAAGTCTGCCAAATTCTACCGCAGTCTCCCTAGAAAAATCCTCGTCCAAATCGTACTTCGTTACCTCTGTGTTAGTAGTAGTGTCGTAAATCCTGATAAAAGCATTCCGCACTTGACCGAAGTTTTGCCTTCTGGATTCTGCTTCGTGGATAGTCACCACAAACACAATTTCTTGCACCGCCGGATCGACTTTGGTTAAATCGACTGTAACGGTTTCATCATCGCCCAGTCCTTCTCCTGTTCGGCTATCTCCCAGATGTATTACAGAAGTGTCCGGCGACTCCTTGTTGTTGTAGAAAACAAAGTATTTTTCGCCGGGGATTTTGCCAGTAGCCCCCAACATAAACACGGAAGCATCTAAGTCAAACGCTGCGCCCGTGTCGGTAGCATTGATATCCCATCCCAAACCAATCCCGGCATTTTTCAGCCCAGGTGCTTCTTTAGATAGATTGATTCTCCCGCCTTTTTCCAAATTGATAGACATTTGCTCTCCTGTTCGCAACATCTTTGATATTATTGTTAACAGTTATATCACAAATTTTAAATGTCAAGTATAAGATGTCTTCCCTTTAAACGATTGATTTAGGAGCGATCGCGCTCAGGCACATAGCGATGTTATTTCACTCATTCATCTTGCAAATTTGCCAAAATCCGATCGACCGTTTCTTTAACCGTTAGATGGGTTGAATCCAGCCAATAACCGAGACGAGGAGTTTCGGTGCGGAGGATGCGATCGAATGCATAAACCATTGTTTCGTTGGCATATCCGGTCTTGGATCTTGCTGCATCTCGTGCCGCTACAACCTCTGCCTGGGGACACAGAACGATCGCTGACAACGGCACATCATGAAACGCGGCAACCACCTCACTGAGTGCCGAACCAATGATGATGTCTTGATAGACAACCGTAAAGCCAGCCTGGAGATAGTGTCGCGCTGCCATTGCTGCCAGGTGATAGCGCAGTTGAAGTTGCTGATATGCCTCTGCTGACAAATTTAACGCCATTTCCGCCTGCCCATTCACAATCATGCGACGAAAGATATCTCCGCGCAGGTGAACACTTTTGGGCAAACGTTCGGCAAGTGCTTGGGCAGCAGTTGATTTGCCAGAAGCCATATTCCCCGTAATCAAAATAATTTGTGGCTGATGATTTGCAGGTTGTTGATTGCTATTCATACTGTTTGTAATAGATTCAATGACTCTGCGCTACAAAAAACGAGTGAATAATAACGAGTAAATCTCAAATCGGCTCACAGATTTGTGCTGAAGGGAGTAAATTAACAAATTGCTTTTGGTACTCATCCTCTGCCATGAGTTCTCTGGTGCTTTCTACCCTGTCTAAAAACACGATTCCATCTAAATGGTCGTGTTCGTGTTGAAAAATCCGGGCCACAAAGTCTGTCAATTCTTGTCGGTGGAGTTTGCCGTCTCTACTGGTGTATTCTATCTCGATCGCCCTACTTCTGGGCACCAATCCCCGAATCCCCGGAATGCTCAAACAGCCTTCCCAGTCTTTGACTGTCTCTGTTGATGCAGCCACAATCCGGGGATTAATCATCGCTGTGGGTTCCATGTGGGGTGCTTGAGGATAGCGCAGGTTGGGGCGCGATGCGACAATGAACAGCCGATCGGAATGAGCCGCTTGAGGGGCGGCAATCCCCACTCCGTTTGCCTGCTGTACTGTACAGATTAAGCTGTCAATCAACTGTTGAATGCGATCGTCCTTAATATTCTCGACCACTTGCGAGTGGCGGCGCAGCACGGGATTTCCTAATTGTGAGATTTGTAAGATTTCTGCCATATTAAGTAGTCATTGGTAATTGGTATTTGGTAACAACTGTCCACCGTCAACCGTCAACACATTATCCAACTTTTTGAACTGGCAAACTCCCCGGTTTAACAGTCAAATTAACTATTTGCCCGTTGCGGTTGATTTCCATTTGCAACAGACCGCCAACCTTAGCATTTTGCACGAACTCCTGAACAGCTTCTGACTGAATAATCGGCTGATTATTAATTTTTTGAATCACATCTCCAGCCCGCAAACCTGCCGCCGCAGCGGGAGAAGCAGGAACTACACTAACAATAGCCACACCCCGATCGACTGTAACTCGCAGACTGCTGTTAGCGTTGCTGTTAATTTGCTGCTTAACCTCGGGATTCAGTGTCGCCATTTCAATGCCTAAATAAGCGTGTTCGACTTTCCCCGTCGAAATCAGTTCCTTCGCCACCTGTTGCGCCGCCTGAATGGGAATCGCAAACCCCAATCCTTGAGCACCTTGAATAATCGCCGTATTCATGCCAATAACTTGGCCCGAAGCATTCAGCAGCGGGCCACCGGAATTCCCCGGATTAATTGCAGCGTCTGTTTGGATAAAACCGATCCGCTTGTCCGGTACGCCCACGTCAGAGCTCGATCGCCCCGTAGCGCTAATAATCCCGGCAGTTACGGAATTGTCCAAACCCAAAGGATTGCCGATCGCGATCGCCCATTCCCCAGACAACAGTTTATCCGAATTGCCGATCGCCACCACAGGCACATTATTCGCCTCAATCTTCACCACAGCCACATCCGTCACCTTATCAGCTCCCAACACCCGCCCCTGAAAGCTGCGGCCGTCCTTGAGAGTTACATTTACTGTATCGGCTCCCTCTACAACGTGAGCGTTAGTGAGAATCACGCCGTCGGCACCGATCACAAAACCCGAACCAGTGCCCCGTTCGATTCCGCCCCGGCCGCCCGAATTCGGTTCTATGCCAAAAAAATCTTCCGGCGACAGCCCTCTATTTCCCGGTTTCACCCGGCGCGAAGCATCGATCCGAACCACTGCCGGGCCAACTTTTGCCACTGCAGCCACAATAAAATTCACATTAGTTCCGTCGCCCGACAAGGAAGCAGGCGGCAAAACTTTGCTAACTCGATCCTTTGTACTACGAGGCAGTTGCAATTTCGGTTCTAGCGCCCTTTGTCCAGAATCGCCAGAGTTTGCACGAAATTGAGAAACCGTCAGACGATCGCCCAACATGGCGGCCCCGGCTCCCGTTACCAGCAGCAATATGTAAATTGCCGGTTGCTTCCAAAATTTGCCAGTAGAACTCTTCATTGCCATGTTTTAAGGCTTTCCTGCCAAATCTAAATATTTGCTGAGCAGCTCCCCGATACCTGGTTTGGACTGCAGAGCCGCCAAATTTTTGGGCGATGGCGTCTCGCCCCGCAAGCTACGGCAGACTCCCTTAAACTTTAGCATCTGAGGACTAAACTCTCTAGACTGTAGAATTAATATCTTGAATGCCGATCGGCAGAGGTGAGCAGTGGACATTCCCCTCGAAAGTCTGTGGAATCAGATACTTGAACGTCTCCAGGTACAACTGAGCAGACCTAGCTTTGAGACGTGGATCAAAACTGCTAGAGCCGAACAACTCGAAAATAACTGTTTGATCGTGAGCGCCCCCAACCCCTTTGCTCGCAATTGGTTGCAAAAATATTACAGAGAAATCCTTGCCGATGCAGTCGCAGAAATTCTGGGCTATCCCGTAGACATTTACTTGACAATTGCCGGGGGAAACGAAACAGGCGGCAGCAGCGACTCGGCCATAATTTGGCCGTCCCCCATCGCCGATATCCCGGAAAGCCACTCGCTTCACCCCCCCAAACCCGCCAATTTAAACCCGAAATACGTATTTTCCCGCTTTGTCGTCGGTTCTAACAACCGCATGGCTCACGCGGCTTCCCTCGCGGTAGCCGAGTCTCCGGGTCGAGAATTCAATCCCCTATTTTTGTGCGGTGGCGTCGGTTTGGGCAAAACTCATTTGATGCAGGCGATCGGTCATTATCGCTTGGAAATTGACCCCAACGCCAAGATTTTTTACGTTTCTACTGAGAAATTTACTAACGATTTAATCGCCGCTATTCGCAAAGACAGTATGCAAACTTTCCGCGACCATTATCGCGCCGCCGATGTTTTATTAATAGATGACATCCAATTTATTGAAGGCAAAGAATACACTCAAGAAGAATTTTTCCACACTTTTAATACTCTGCACGAAGCCGGGAATCAAGTAGTTTTAGCTTCCGACCGTCCGCCGCAGCAAATCCCCCGCCTGCAAGAGCGTTTGTGTTCCCGATTTTCGATGGGATTAATTGCCGACATTCAATTGCCCGACTTGGAAACTCGGATGGCAATTTTGCAGAAAAAAGCTGAGTATGAAAATATGCGGCTGCCGCGAGATGTCATTGAATACATTGCTTCTAGTTACACTTCCAACGTTCGGGAATTGGAAGGAGCTTTGATTCGGGCGGTAGCATATCTTTCAATTACTGGTTTGCCGATGACCGTGGAAAATATCGCCCCCGTTTTGAATCCGCAAACAGAAAGCGTAGAGGCAACGCCAGATGCAGTAATTGCAGTTGTGGCTGAGGAGTTTGATGTTTCTGTTGAAGATTTAAAAGGAATTTCCCGTCGGCGAGAAATTAGTCTGGCACGTCAAATAGGGATGTATTTAATTCGGCAGCATACTGGTTTGAGTTTGCCGAAAGTTGGCGAAGTGTTCGGCGGAAAAGACCACACGACTGTGCTTTACAGTTGTGACAAAATTGCTCAGTTGCGGAACACTGACCCGAATTTGGCCCAAACTTTGCGTCAGTTGAGCGATCGAATTAATGTTGTCAGCCGCAAAACTTGAGAACAAGTCAGTTGTCAGTTGTCAGTTGTCAGTTGTCAGTTGTCATCACTCCACGCAGTCAACAGTCAACAGTCATCACTCCACGCAGTCAACAGTCAACATTCAACAGTCATCACTCCACGCAGTCAACAGTCAACAGTCAACAGTCAACAGTCAACAATTCCCATAATAGACAATCTTGCCTGTGGAAAAACCTGTGGAAAAGTTCCCCTCTGTTTGTGGAAAACTTTACTCGATCGCCCGAAACAGCTTTTGCACAAAAATGGGCGATCGACCGCACCAGCTTTTCCACAAGTTTTCCACAGGTACTTATTACCTACAAGTGATTCCCAGCAAGCAGTTAGCTTTTTTTTCCACAGTTTCCACAGGGCGATCGATACAAAAATAATTAAATAAATTAAAAAAAACTGGTGAGCCCTACACACCCTACACACATAGTTCGCGACGCGCGCTAACCTCAGAAACCCGGTTTCTACGAAGATTTCTCGTTTTTACAGGCAAAATTTTGCGTAGAAACCGGGAATAAGCGCCCCATGCTTAAGCCCTACACACAGAAAAACCGACCCGCTGGCTTTCTGTGATACGATTTGTTTCTGTTTCAAATCCGGTTAATTAACCTTCCTACCATGAAATTGGTTTGCACCCAAAGTGACCTCAACGCCAACCTCTCGTTGGTAAGTCGGGCCGTTCCCTCCCGCCCGACACATCCGGTACTAGCCAACGTGCTCTTAGTAGCGGATGAGGAAAATCAGCGGGTTAGCTTGACAGCTTTCGATCTCAGTTTGGGCATTCGTACCAGCTTCGCAGCAGAAGTAACAGGCGGCGGCAGTTTTACAATACCCGCTAAATTGCTTAACGATATTGTTTCGAGACTCCCGGATGGAGAGATTACTTTAGAAGACGAAGCGGGGGACACCGTAGCATATCTCACTTGCAGTTCTGGCAGCTACCAAGTTAGAGGCATGGGCCCGGAAGAATTCCCAGAATTGCCCGCCATCGAAGCCGGAACAATCCTCAAATTGCCACCGGAAGCCTTGATAGAAGGACTCAAAGGAACTTTATTTGCTACTAGCCCCGACGAGGCAAAACAGGTACTTGCAGGCGTGCATTTAAAAGTATTGCAAGATTGCTTGGAATTTGCAGCTACAGACGGCCACAGATTGGCAGTAGTTCAAACTGCAAATGAAAAAGCTGAAGGCGAAGAAACCCAAGAAGAATTTGAGGTGACAGTCCCCGCTAAAGCATTGCGGGAAGTAGAAAGAATGCTGGTTATGCGACAGTGGACTGAACCTGTAACCCTGCATTTTGAACACGGTCAAGTAGTGTTTGAATGGGCAGACCAGCGGCTGACAACTCGCACTTTGGAAGGGCAATATCCCGCATACCGCCAGTTGATTCCGCCCTCCTTTGAGCGGCAAATTACCTTAGAAAGGCGATCGTTCTTAGCAGCAGTAGAAAGAATTGCCGTTTTTGCCGACCAAAAAAATAATATTCTCAAATGCAGCATCGACGAAGAGAATCAGGAAATTACTTTGTCTGTAGATGCTAAAGATGTCGGCTGTGGCAAAGAGTCAATGCCCGCACAGATTTCGGGAGACAGCATAGATATTGCTTTCAACGTGAAATACTTAATTGACATTTTGAAAACTGCTCAATCCCCCGAAATTCAACTGCAATTAAACGGTGCTTTAGCGCCAGTAATTTTCCAGCCTTTGGGCGGAGTCAATGCTACATTCTTGGTGATGCCAGTTCAGCTTCGAGCTTAAAAAGAGTGAGTAGTCATTAGTCAGGAGTCAGTAGTCATTAGTAATTGGTAATTGGTTATTTGTTACCAATTACTAATTACCAATAATTAATCACAACTGACTTATTCCTTCAAGTCAACGGCAACAAAATTTCAAATTCAGTACCTGTACCGGGCGTAGAATGCAAATTTAATTTGCCTTTATGCTTTTCAGTAACAATTTGATGGGTAATTGCCAACCCCAAACCGGTACCTTTCCCGGCGGGTTTAGTGGTGAAAAATGTCTCAAAAATCCGCCGCTGAATTTCTGGCGGAATTCCGGGCCCGTTATCGGCAATTCGGATCGCTATCCAAGCGTTATTTTGATTTTTTCCCCCTGCTTCTGGGCATAAGTCGCCGTTTTGGCTGGCGGATAATAGCTGTTTGGCATTTTGTCGATCGCCCAAAACATAATTTTGAATTAATTCTGAATTAACGCAGTCTCCGTCAGCACTGTCTATTAACTCAGTTTCAATCGTAATCGCAGGCACAAAACTTTTTTCTCCTTGTACCTCTTCCAAAGCGTCGATCGCATTGCTGATGATATTCATAAATACCTGGCTCAACTGACCAGAGTAACACTTAACCAAAGGCAAATCCCCATAGTTTTTAACTACATTAAATCCGTACTTCAGACGGTTTTTCATAATTAGCAGCGTACTGTCAATACATTCGTGGATGTTAGCTTCCTTCAAGTGCGTTTCGTCCATATGAGAAAAGGTGTGCAGGCTGGTGACTAGTTCGGTCAGCCTCTGCGATGAAACTTTCATACTTTTGAGGATTTCTACCCAATCTTCTTGCAAAAAATCAAATTCTATGTGTTTTTTGAGTTGGTCAATTTTTTCGCTGTTACCCACAGTGTGTTCGTAAGCAGACAGCAACTCCATGATGTCTTTCGAGTAGTTAGACAAAAAGCCTAGATTTCCGCTGATGCAGGTGACGGGATTTCTAATTTCGTGGGCGACTCCGGCTACCATCTGCCCCAAACTGGCTAGTTTTTCGGTTTGAATTAGTTGAGATTGAGTTTGCTGTCTCAGCAATTTTGTTGCTAGTTCATGAATATTGGATTGCGCTACTAACAGTTCGTGCACGTCTAGCAAACTATAAGTTTGAGGTGACAATTGAACCACAATCGGTTCGTAAAGCAGTTCTTTCGATCGCAACAGCGACTTCCTGGCTGCATCCACGATTAAAGTATTGCTGGGAAAAATTAAACTCTCAGTTTCGGCAAAGCGGTACAAAGCCCTCACTGGTCGCTTTAAAAATAATTCTCGCCCAAAAGGACGGCTGATAAATTCTAAAAATCTCCGCCGGGAAATCATGCCGGCAAATTCACCTTGATGGGTCACAATGACTCCCGGTAACAGCGGATTAGCTTCTAACATCTGAGAAATTCGCATTCCCCAATCCGTAGCTTCTACCTGAAAATCGTACAGCGACAATTGTTGGAGAGTAGAGTCTAAACAAAGTTCTCCTAGGTCAGCCTCGGAGATGGGTTGGACTGGTCTTTCTACGCAGGAGGTATTCAACATAAATTCATCAGTACGCTTTTTTGGGGTTCTATTTGCTAGCAGACATTCAGCTACCAAAGGTCAGCAGGTGAGTTGCTGAGTGCTTTGACCGGCATCTCCTGACCAACTGCATTTTAAATTACACAAAAAACTGACTGTAGTAAGAAAAATTTTACCACTTAAAGTATTAGGCAATATTAAGTATTACCGATATAAATGCGCCCTGGCTATGCCTGACTTGATTTTATACTGACTTGAGGGGTATTAACGCTTGGTTCGACTATTTAATTATTCATTAACCTAGAATTCGGATCTTAACCTATTTTTAATAATAAGATTACATTTTTTCAAAATATAATAAAGTGACAATAGAGGAAAATCGGAATTGCCCGATCGCCCGCCTCGCGGTCGAATGTACCCGTGGGTGCGCGTCCCTGAGTTTTATGTCGCACCATAACCGCGATGGTGTCCCGCCCCACAAGCTACGGCCTTTGATACTGAAGACAACGGAGGACACGGCAATGCCGTTCCCTACCCCAAAATAATCACTTTTTTTCGATGAAAGATCTAACCATCGGCTGCCGATTAATTGTAGGGAAAGGGCCAGGCGCGGTGTCCTGACTGTGGGTAATATCAATTCCAATGCCACCGAATTAGATATCAGGTAGAAAATTTGAGTGTAATTCAAACAACTTTAACCATTCCAAATCATTCACAAGCTAGCATTGATTAAATTATAAACTCTACCAATTCCAGCACAGGAAAGGCTTTATTAAATGTAAAAATTAATCCTATACCATGGTGAAAAGTAGGTACGGATATATATTGTACGCCATATTTATGAGGGAAACGGTACGTCCATCTCCTTACCAGGCTCTGCGACTTTTAATGATGGCTATAAGATAGAGGATTGTAAGAAAAAAGTTTCAACTGAATCTTAACTTAGTGCTGTGCTTTGGTATGATCGACAGGGGGTTCTGCCAAAGACGTGTAATTAAATAGCAATTTACCAGTAGGTGATCGATGCAACCCGCCCTCACGAATCAGTTAAACAATGCTTTTACCCTTTTTCTCAGCTTGTTAGTAGAAGCAATACCTTTTCTGCTGCTGGGAGTTTTATTCTCAGGTTTGCTGCTGGGGTTTGTAGACGAACGCAAACTCGTATCCCGCATCCCGCGAAACCCGATACTGGGGGCTTTAATGGGCAGTTCGATCGGCTTTTTGTTTCCCGTGTGCGAGTGCGGTAACGTGCCCGTAGCCCGCAGGCTACTGATGCAGGGAGTACCCGCACCAGCCGCGATCGGCTTTTTGCTTGCGGCCCCCACCATCAACCCCGTGGTAATTTGGGCGACTTGGACGGCATTTCGCGATCAGCCAGAAATTGTAGTTTTGCGGGTGGTATTTTCCCTAGTCACAGCCACAATTATCGGCTGGGTGTTCAGCGCCCAAAAAGACTTGCGACCTCTGCTGCAACCTGCTGTAGCCCGCGCTATCCCTCTACCAAAACCAGAGTTTTCCGAACAAGATCTCGTCCAAGCCAACACTCCGCTGCTGTTGCAGTCGGGAACTTTTATGCTCGGTCAGCCGGGGGGGGCGGTGCCGATCGAATCTTTGCTACAAGACGACTGGAAGCCATTACCAACAGGCAAAACAGAAAAAACCTCGAAACGTTCCTCAATGTTTCACCCTGTTTCTAAAGAGCGTCTGCGCCTGCTTTTAGATACTATGGTACAGGAGTTGCGCGAATTGGGAGGAGTGTTGGTAATCGGAAGTGCGATCGCAGCCATCATTCAAGTTGGCGCACCCCGCGAACTAATTCTAAACCTTGGCCAAGGCCCCGTTTCCTCAATTCTCGCCATGCTGCTATTAGCCGCAGTCGTATCCATTTGTTCTACAGTAGATGCCTTTTTTGCCCTGTCTTTTGCTTCCACTTTTACCAGCGGTTCGCTGTTAGCTTTTCTCGTTTTCGGCCCGATGATTGACCTCAAAGGCATAGGTTTAATGCTGTCAATTTTTAAAAGTCGAGCCGTAGTTTACATAATTGTCTTGGCAGCTCAGTTAACCTTTTTAATGACCCTCGGTGTTAACTTGTATTTAGGTTAATAAATTAGATGTGACATATAAATAATACCCGTTGCGATTTTCAAGGACATTGATTCACGACGGTAATCACGGATATACGGATAGCTGTTTTTTCAATCTTTGTTCTTCCTTATTTCCTCTTATTCTTTATTTCTCTTCCTTCAAAGTCCCTATTCCCAATTCTCAATGACTCTTACAAAATGAATCTTAAAAAAATTAGCCCCTGGCTGGACGCCCTAGCTATCTTAGCGTGGGGAATACTGCTCCTCAAATATTGGATTACAGGCAAATTAAGCATTCTCATTCACCCCAATTACTTTGGCTTGACTTTAGCGGGAGGAATCGGCTTAATGGTTATTGGCGGGTTAAAAACTTGGGAACTCGTAAAACTCGATCGCACCACAAAGCAATCGCGAACATCACCAGCAAATAACTCTCTCAGAATTACAGAAGTTGAACACGTTACTTTGTTTCCCCCCAGCATCGGCAGTACCTTAATGTTGAGCGTCGCATTAATCGGTTTACTAACAACGCCACGCACTTTTACCAGCCAGACAGCATTAGAACGAGGTCTCACCGAATCCCTGCCCATCACCAGACTGCAACCCCAAGAATTTCGCAATACTACAAAACCCGAACAGCGATCGCTCGTCGAATGGGTGCGCCTGTTAAATTTCAATCCAGAACCCGATACATACAGAGGTCAAAAAGTCAAAGTTCAAGGATTTGTAATTCACCCCCCCAACATAGCAGAACAATATATGTGGATCGGGCGTTTTATCATTACCTGCTGCGCGGCCGACGCCTATCCGATCGGGCTGCCGGTAAAATTACTGATCGGTCAAAGCCGCACCACCTTTGCCCCAGACAGTTGGCTAGAAATAGAAGGAGAAACGATCGTAGAAGAACTCCAAGGCAAGCGCAAATTAATCATTCAAGCATCCTCCCTCCAACCAATTCCCGAACCCAAAAATCCTTATGATTATTAGGTATGGAGGAAGTATGAGATTCTATTTTACATTTATTGCGAGATGGACACTGAAAACCCCTTCTCCGTATACAAATAAAGATACTGTACAGTCAGCTATAAAAATGGCAGCAGCATCCTATAGGAGTTGCAAATAACAAATTCAGCAACTACACTCGTAATTAGGAAATAAATTCTGAGTATATGTCATCCGAAAAAAAATTAGCTATCAAAGGTGCTGTTTGGACGATCGTAAGTTATGGAAGCAGTCAAATTATCCGATTTGGTAGCAACCTAATCTTGACACGCCTGCTTTTGCCTGAATTATTTGGTCTAATGGGTCTAGCCTACGTTTTCATCATAGGCATTAACTTATTCACAGACATAGGTCTGGGCCCAAGTATCATTCAAAACAAGCGCGGGGACGAGCCTCAATTTTTCAACACTGCTTGGACAATGCAAGTTATTCGCAGCTTGTTTGTCTGGTTGTGTTTAATTCTAATAACCTCGCCAGTTACTCAATTTTATGAAGAACCCCGTCTGATGTGGTTGATTCCAGCCATAAGTATAAATACCCTAATAGGAGGGTTTAAATCGACTTCCGTATCCACCCTAGAACGCAAAATGAGCGTTAAGGAAGTAGTGCTTTTTGAGTTGGGTACACAGATAATTTCTACTACAGTGATGATTGTGTGGGCTTTCTTCGATCGCAGCATTTGGGCGATCATTGTAGGCGGCTGGACTGGAGCTCTAGTGGAGTTAGTATGGAGCCATTTTTTGATTCCCGGCAAGTCAAACCGCTTCGCTTGGGATAAAGAAGCAGTAAAAGAAATATTTTCTTATGGCAAATGGATATTTTTGTCTACGATTTTATTTTTTCTGTGTTCTCAAGCCGATCGACTCATTCTCGGGAAAATATTTACTTTAACAATGTTGGGGATTTACGGCATCGCTTTTACCCTGGGGGATATGCCACGCCAAGTCATCATCGCCATTAGTGGCCGGGTGATTTTTCCCTCGATTTCTATGCTAGCCAAGTTGCCGCGGGAGGAGTTGCGCGCCAAGATCCTGAACAACCGCAAGTTAATTCTAATACCATTAGCCGTAGGTTTAGCAATTTTTGTGAGCTTCGGAGATCAGTTAATTTTAATACTCTATCGGAAAGAGTATGTGGCGGCTTCTTGGATGATGCCAATCTTGGCTTTAGGTATCTGGCACACCACCTTGCACAATATGATGGGTTCTTGTCTGTTAGCCGTAGGAAAGTCTCAGTACGCAGCTATGGGTAATCTGCTGACTTTTGTGAATCTATGTATAACTATACCGCTGGGATACCACTTAAAAGGTAATTTAGGTGCCGTGATTGCTGTAGCTCT